>JASBVX010000242.1 GCA_029960865.1 Bacillota bacterium
GTGTTCCGTTATCCCGGAGAGGGGAGAAGCGCCCTGGAGGATATCCGGGTGTTTCTTCCCAAGGGGAAGACCTTGGGGGTGGTGGGGCCGGTGGGCGGGGGGAAAACCACCCTCTTGCGCCTGCTTTTGCGCCAGTATCCCCTGGAGAAGGGGGAGATCCGCATGGGCGGGAGGCCCCTTTCCGATTACCGGCTGGAGGCCCTCCACCGGGCCATCGCTTATGTGCCCCAGGATCCTTTCCTCTTTTCGGCCACGGTGGCGGAGAATATCGCCTTTGGGAGGCCCGGGGCCTCTTTGGAGGAGATTCAGGAGGCGGCGCTTCTGGCAAGGGTCCACGAGGATATTCTTTCCTTCCCCGAGGGCTATAGGACCCTGGTGGGGGAACGGGGGGTGACCCTTTCCGGAGGGCAAAGGCAAAGGATCAGCCTGGCCCGGGCCCTCTTACAAGGGGCTGAAGTCTTTTTGCTGGACGATACCCTTTCGGCGGTGGACGGTCAGACGGAGGCCCTCATCCTCCAGCATTTGCAGGAGCTTTCCCAGCACCATACGGTGGTGATTGTGGCCCATCGCCTGTCGGCGGTGGAGCATGCCGATGAGATCCTGGTCCTGGATGGAGGGCGGATCCGGGAGCGGGGGAGCCATGGGGAGCTCTTGCGGCAGGGCGGCTGGTACGCCCAGGTGTACCGGGGGCAGAAGATGGCAGCAGGGGAGGTGGTGGGGTGAACCCCACCGCCAGAAGGCTTTTGTCCTATCTGGGAAGGCGCCGGCGGGAGCTTTTCTTCGCCTTTCTCTTTCTCTTCCTGGGCACCGGCTCTTCTGTGGCCATGCCCCTTTTGCTGAGGGTGTTCATCGACCGCTACCTTACCCCCGGCGTCTTTCCCACCGGTCCTCTGGTGGGGCTGGCGGCGGCTTACCTCCTCCTCCTGGCGGTGGGGGCAGGCGGTTCCTACCTCCAACTCCTTCGCTTTCAAAAGATGGCCCTGGACATCATCCGGGAGATGCGAGTGGAGGTCTTTGCCCACCTGCAAAAGCTGCGCCTTTCCTATTTCGACCGGCTGCCCCAAGGAGCCCTTCTCTCCCGCATCACCAACGACACGGAGGCGGTGAAGGAGCTTTACTTGAACGTCCTTTCCGCCTATGTGCAGCACACCGTCACCCTCATCGGAATCTTCATCGGGCTCTTTTTCGTCAACCGGCACCTGGCGCTGATCTATCTGGTGCTTTTGCCGATCTTCGTCCTGATCCTCTATCTCTATCGCCGCTTCTCCGGCCCCGTCTTCCTGGCGACCCGCCAGCTCTTAGGGCGGCTGAATGCCAGCCTCAACGAGAGCATCCAAGGGGCAGGGGTGATCCAAGCGTTTGCCCAGGAGAGACGGATGGCCCGGTCCTTTTACGGGTTGAATCGGGAGCACTTCCTGGCCCGCATGGGGACGGTAAGGCTGAACGGCCTCTTGCTGCGGCCCCTGACGGATCTCATCTATATCCTCGCCATGGCGGGGGTGCTGGCCTACTTCGGGGGAAGGGCCATGGGGGGTGCCGTGGATGTGGGGGCTCTCTTCGTCTTCCTCAATTACCTGGAGCGGATGTTTGAGCCGGTGAACGACATGATGCAAAGGATGCAGATGTTCCAGCAGTCCTACGTGTCGGCCCAAAGGGTCTTTGAGCTCATGGACGAGAAGGACGTGGATCCTTTCCTCGCCGGGGAGACGTCCGTGGCGCCGGTTCCGGCGGGAAAGCCCGGGGAAGGGAAGGCAGTGGAGTTTTCCCGGGTCTCCTTCTCTTACGATGGCCGGCGGGATGTGTTGCAGGATATCTCGTTTAAGGTGGAACCCGGCCAGACGGTGGACATTGTGGGCCCTACCGGGAGCGGCAAGACAACCCTCATCC
>JASBVX010000243.1 GCA_029960865.1 Bacillota bacterium
GGGCAAACATGGCGTAGATGGCGGCATTGGTGAGAAACCCCGCCAGGTATCCCAAGAGCCCTGTCATGCCAGCACCTTCTGTCCGAAGATCCCCCGCGGGAAGAAGAGAAGGACTACGATGAGGATGAGGAAAGCCGCCGCCAGGCGGTATTCCGCCGGAATCACCATGAGGGACACCTGTTGGAAAATCCCCAGGATGTATCCTCCCACGATGGCCCCATAGGCGCTGCCGATTCCCCCCAGGATGATGGCGGCAAACATCGGGAGGAGGAGAAACCACCCCATGTTGGTATCCAAGGGTCGGATGAGGCCATAGAGGACCCCCCCTGCCGCCGCCAGCCCCCCTCCCAGGATCCAGGTGGCCACCACCACGCGATCCACATCGATGCCGGAAACCCAGGCCAGGTTAGGGTTGTCCGACATGGCCCGCATGGCCCTGCCGATGGAGGTGAACTGCAAAAGGAGATAGAGGGCTGCCATGATCAAAAGGGCCGCCCCCACCACCTGAATTTCATTGGGGGTCAGGCGAATCGGCAAAGGCCCCAGGGAAATCTTGGTGGTCACGGGAATGTCGTAGCGCTGGGTGGTGGCAGTGAAAAAGAAGACCATCATGTTCCGCAAGAAGAAGGCCAGGCCCAAAGAGGCGATGATGACAGCCACGGTGCCCGCCCCCCGCACCCGCATGGGCCGCCAGATGACGAACTCCGACGCCGCCCCCAATAGAGCCCCGGCAGCCATGGCCAGGAGGAAGGCGCCCCACAGGGGAACGCCCAGGCCCACATTGAAGAAAAGGGCCATGTAGGCGCCAAAGGTCACCATGTCCCCGTGGGCGAAGTTGGTGATCTTGAGCACGCCGTAGATCAGGGTGAGGCCGGCTGCCGTGACGGCGATGATGGAACCGAGGACGATGCCGGCTGCCACATACTGAAGCAAGAAAGCCCTCCTTTCTAGCGGGAAGGGGCCAGCAGCGCGGCGGCCGCCGTCCCCCTCCCCTCACACCCCTGCTGACGACGTCACTGGCCGGTGGGTTGGATGACTTTTACCTGGACCAGCTTGCCATCGGCCGTGATCTCCCAGACCTTGTACTGGGAGAGGACATCCCCCACATCGCTCATGTCCACGGTGCCCGAGGCGCCATCGTAGTCGATCTTTTCCCCCTTGGCCACCCCCTCCAAGGCTTGCTTCACGTTGGTCACCTTGGTTCCCGGAGGCCGAGAGAAATCGATCATGGCCTGGGCCAGCGCCTGCCCGTCGTGGGCGTTGGCCGCGCCCACCTTCTCCAGGGCCAGGGACATCAGCACGGCGCAGTCGAAGCCGTTGGCCACGTATGGCCCAGTGGCGTTGCGGCCTTCATACTGGGAGCTTTCGAAGTAGGCCTTGAACTCATCGAAACCCGGCCCTGTGGGAAGGGGCGAAGTCCCCTGCACCCCGGCCGGGATGTACTTGCCGCTGGCATCCTTGCCCACCTTGTCCGGCAGGCCGGCATCGTCCATGCCTTCAGAAAGGATCCAGTGGGCCGACTGCAAGAGACCGGCTTCATAAGCTTGCTTCAGGATGATGGAACCGGTGTCGGGATAGCCCACCAGCAGGACCACATCGGGCTTGGCCGCCGCCAATTTCTGGATCTCACCGCTGAAGTCGGAGCCCTTGGTGTCATAGAGGATGGGCTGAGCCGCCATCTCCCCGCCCAGGTGTTTGAAGGCCTCCACGAAGACATCGGCGAAGCCCGCGCCGTAGTCATTGTTCAGGGCCACCACCGCCCCCCGGCGGTAACCTTCGTCATAGGCCAGCTGGGCCGCCACCTGGCCCTGCAGGGCATCGGAGGCTGCCGTGCGGACGAAGAGGCCGTTGTCGTCGATGGTGGTGAAGACGGGAGAACTGG
>JASBVX010000012.1 GCA_029960865.1 Bacillota bacterium
AGCTCCGGAGCGGGGGCCAAGCGCAACCGCCGCACTTCATACCGCTTCTTGGATGGCTTGGATTTATCCGCCATGCGGATACTATACCACACGAAGATATCTAAACAAGATTTGGCCGCCTTATCCCCAGGGCTGAAGCCCGGGGCTTGCGGCGGCGGGGTTTTGGTCATGGGGCTATACACCCGGCCTGCCAGCGCCCTGATCGAGGGTGAGATCCAAACCCTTCCCCACACGTCGGGGTTGGAAGAGTGCACCTTTCCAGAACCTGTGGGTCGCTGCGAAACTGCCATCTCCGATGCCCACAGCACCGCCTATACCCTCAAGGGGAAGGTGCGCAACCTCTACGAAAAGACGGTCCGCTACAAGGGCCATTACGGGACGATGCAAAAGCTCAAAGAACTGGGCTTTCTTGGCGATGAGCCCGTAGAGGTCCAGGGGCAAAGGGTGAGACCCCTGGATGTAACCATGGAAGTGCTGAAGCCCCATGTCCAGGGAAATTCTCCCGAGGATGTGACGGTGCTGCGGGTGGTGGTGAGGGGGCAGAAGGGCGGAAACCCGGCGCAGGCCCTCTGGGAGATGGTGGATTTCTATGATCCTGAAGAAGGGCTGACGTCCATGGCCCGGACGACGGCCTTTCCCGCGGCCCTGGCGGCCCGGTGGGTGGCCAGGGGTCTGATCGAGAAGCGGGGCTTTCTGGCTCCGGAAGAGATCTTCAGCCCGGAGAAGGCCGATGCCTTTTTGCACGAGCTGGGGGAGCGGGGAGTGAAGATTCAGCGCCTCCGTTAAGGACGAAGGGTGGCAGCGGACGTGGGCTTTTGGACCGCCTGCCATGGGTCTTCCTAGAGCTGACACCACCCTTATGGGCGTAGAGCCCTTTTTCCCTTGACCTCCTCCCCGCCCCTTTCTTACAATGCAGAGAAATTGCATAGGGCAAACGCCATGAAGGGGCCAGTAGAGCGGGGAAAAAGCTGCCCAGCGAGCCGGGGAGGGTGGGAGCCCGGCCGGTCGACCCGCTTGAAGATCTCCCCGGAGCGGCGGGCCTGAACCCCATGGCAGTAGGGCCTGACGTTGTCCCCGCGTGAAGGGGAAAGAGGGCTCCGGCCCATGCGCCGGAGAACTAAGGTGGTACCGCGGGAAGCCCCGTCCTTAGAAGGATGGGGCTTCATTCCTTTGGTGAGAGAGGGGCGAGACGGTGGATTACCGGCAAACGATTCTTTTGCCCAAGACCAACTTTCCCATGAGGGCCCAGCTGCCCGAAAGGGAACCCGGTTTTCTCGAGGCGTGGGAGGACATGGATCTCTACCACACCTTGCGCCGGCAGCGCCAGGGAAAGAAAAAGTGGGTCCTGCACGACGGTCCTCCCTATACCAGCGGCAGCGCCCATGTGGGCACCGCCATGAACAAGGTCCTGAAGGACATGATCGTCCGCTACCACAGCCTGGAGGGGGAAGATGCCCCTTACGTGCCGGGGTGGGATACCCACGGCTTGCCCACGGAAATGCGGGCCCTCCAGCAGCTGGGGGTGAACCATCGTTATGCAGAAGCCCTGGAGATCGTCCGCCTTTGCCGGGAGTTTTCCCTGAAGAACATGGATACCATGACCCAGCAGTTCAAGCGGCTGGGAGTGCTGGGGGATTGGGAAGAGCCCTACCGCACCCTGGATCCCTCCTTTGAGGGGGACCAGGTGGAGATTTTCGCCCTCATGCTGGAAAAAGGATATGTGTACCGGGGCCTGCGGCCCGTCTACTGGTGCCCTACCTGCGTGACGGCCCTGGCGGAAGCGGAGATCGAATACAAGGAAAAAGAATCCCCTTCCCTCTGGGCGGGGTTCCCCGTGGAGGACGGAAAAGGCCTTTTACCCCCCGGCGCCTGGCTTTTGATCTGGACCACCACTCCCTGGACCATTCCTGGAAATCAGGCGATTGCCTTGAACCCGCAGGAAACGTATGTCCTTTTGCAGACCCAAAGGGGTCCCCTTCTGGTGGCGGAAAAGCGAAAGGAAGAGGTCCTCTCCCTGTTGGACCTGAAGGAAGAGAAAAGGCTGGGAACCTTCCAGGGCAAAGAGCTGGAGGGCATCACCTACAGGCATCCCCTCTATGGGCGCATCAGCCCCCTCATCCTGGGGGAGCACGTCACGGTGGAAGAGGGGACAGGCCTGGTCCACACGGCGCCGGGTCATGGGCATGAAGACTTCGAAGTGGGCGCCCGTTACCACCTGCCGGTGACGGTTCCGGTGGATGAAGAAGGGCGGTTCACGAAAGAGGCGGGCCCCTATGAAGGCCTTTCGGTGGATGAGGGGGCGAAAAGGATCATCGCCGATCTGAAAGAAAAAGGTGCCCTCTTTTTGGCCACCACCTTGCGCCACAGTTATCCGCTGGCGGTACCCCCTCGTCATCTACCGGCGACGGAGCAGTGGTTTGTCCGCCTGATCTCTTTCGGGAGAAGGCCATTGCAGCGGCACCAGGTGAAGTGGGTGCCTCGGGGCCTCAACGGATGGAAGAGATGGTGCGGGCCCAGCGACTGGTCCACTCCCGCCAAAGGGTCTGGGTGCCATCCCCTTCTACTGCCGCGCTTGCGGGGAAGCGGTGGCGACCCCGGAGATCGCCCGCCATGTGGCGGATCTTTTCCGGAAGAAGGGGGCGGAGATCTGGTGGCGGGAGGAGGGCGCTTCTCTCCTGCCAGAAGGAACCCGCTGCCCCCAGTGCGGATCGGCCGATCTGGAGAAGGGTCGGGACACCTTTGACGTCTGGATGGATTCCGGCTCCACCCACTATGCCGTCTTGAAGCGGCGCCCCGAGCTCCATTGGCCTGCCGATCTCTACCTGGAGGGTCACAACGACCAGTTCCGGGGATGGTACCAGAGTTCCCTTCTCATCGCCACCATCACCGACGGCCGCGCCCCCTACCGGGAAGTCCTCTCCCACGGATTCGTGGTGGATGCCCAGGGTCGCCACATGCATAAATCCCTGGGGAACACTGTGGATCCCATGGAGGTGGTGCAAAAATTCGGGGCCGATGTCTTCCGGCTTTGGGTGGCCAGCATCGATTACACCGCCGATGTCCGCATCGGGGATGCCATCCTGGAACAGGTGGCGGAAACCTACCGCAAGATCCGCAACACCTTCCGCTTCATCCTGGGCAATCTTTTCGACTTTACGCCGGAAAGAGATCGGGTGGATCCTTCGAAGTGGCCTGCCTTGGAGCGCTGGATCGTGTCCAGGGCGGCGCTGTTGGAAGAGCAGGTGCGCCTCTGGGCCAAAAACTACCAGTTCCGCAACATCTATGGTGCCCTCTACCAGTTCATCCACCGAGAACTGTCGTCCTATTACCTGGATATCCGCAAAGATGCCCTTTACACCTTGACTCCCGGCGATCCCCTGCGCCGCTCGGCTCAATCGGCCCTCTACTGGCTGGGGCGCTTCCTGATGGCGGCCTTCTCACCGATTCTGGTCTTTACCGCCGAAGAAGTCTGGCAGCAGTGGCCCAAGCTCCCCCACGAGAAAGAAGAGAGCATCCACCTCCTGACGTGGCCCGAACTTCCCCTGCCGGGAGGGCTGGAGCCCACCATGGAAGAGCTTTTCTCCCTGAGGGAAGAGCTGGGTGAGACCCTGGAAGAGGCCCGGCAGCAAGGGGCAGTCTTGCCCGCCTCCAGGATCGTTTTTGCCGCTCCGCAAAGGGATCTGGGGATATGGCAGGAGGTAGGGGAAGAAACCATGGCCCAAGCGTTGGGCGTGGCGGAAGTGATTCTTTTGGCCGAGGAAGGGGAAAGGCGGGTGGCGGTGGAGCCCACGGGATACCAGCGCTGCCGGAGGTGCTGGCGCTATCTTCCCGAGGTGGAGGAGAGCTCCGACGGTCTTTGCCAAAGGTGCCAGAAGGTGCTGGAAGAACTGCGCCTTTCCTAGGAAACCCTTCAGGCAAGGAGGGGTTTTCTTGGCAGGGGATGAAACGGGAAATAGGCTGCGGAAAGAAAAAGAACGGGTCGAGGCAGAAAAAGAAAGGGTGCGCCGGCAGGTGGAGGAGAGCGCCCGGGCAGGGGCCCTGGAGCTCTCCTCTTTTGACCAGCATCCGGCGGATCTCGCCAGCGACCTGGCCTTGCGGGAGCAGATGCAGGGGATCTTCGAGCTTTTCGACCGGCGGGTGGAAAGGGTGGAGCAGGCTCTGGAGCGGGCGACGGCAGGCATCTGCATACGCTGCGGCCGACCGATCGAAAGGGAGCGCCTGGCCCTCTTGCCCGAGACGGAATATTGCGCCCGCTGCGCCCGGGAACTGGAGGAGGGCCGCCTTTGATCTGATATGATGGGCACGGATGAAAAAGAGCATCGCCCTGGCGGTTCTAACGGGGATGGCCGCCTTTGTGCTGGATTACGCCAGCAAGCGCTGGATCGAGGCGGCGTTACCTCTCCACGATTCCATCCCTATCTGGCCGGGGATCTTTGACATCACCCATACGCAGAATACCGGAGCCGCCTTTGGCATCTTGCAGGGTCATGGCAGCTTTCTGGTGTGGGTGACGGTGGCGGTGGTGATCCTGACCCTTGGGTTTAGCCGGGGCCTTCTGGCCCTGGGCCCTGCGGCCCAGGTGGGGCTGGGCCTGGTGCTGGGCGGTGCCGTGGGAAACCTCTGGGATCGGCTTCATCGGGGATCCGTGACGGATTTTTTGCACATCCATTATTGGCCGGTGTTCAACTTGGCCGATACCTTCGTGGTGGTGGGGGGAGCCCTTTTGCTCCTTTCCCTTTCCCGCAGCCAACCCCGTGGAAAGGAGGGCGAGAAGCTGTGAACTGGCGCTTTTCTCAGCAGGAGGTGGAGCTCCCTCCCGGCGAGATCCGGGAGTACGGCGTGGGATCGGAAGAGGAGGGCACGCGCCTGGACAGGTTTCTGGCCCTCAGGGATGATCTCAGCATCAGCCGGGCCACGGCCCAGAAATGGATCCTGGAGGGGCGGGTCCATGTGAACGGCATGGAAGGGCAGCGCTCCGACCGCCTGAGGGCGGGGGATCGGGTGCGCCTTTCCATTCCGGAACCGGAAGCCTTGGATCTTCCGGCCCAGTCCATTCCTCTGCAGATCGTCTATGAAGATCGGGACATCATCGTGATCAACAAGCAGCGGGGGCTGGTGGTCCACCCGGCGGCAGGGAATGCCTCAGGGACCCTGGTGAATGCGCTTTTGGCCCACTGCCGGGAGCTTCCGGGGATCAATGGGGTTTTGCGGCCGGGGATTGTCCACCGCATCGACAAGGACACCACCGGGCTCCTGGTGGTGGCCAAGACGGATCTCGCTTATGCCCATCTGGCCCGCCAGATCCGTCAGCACTTGGTGCGGCGGACCTACCTGGCCTTGGTGAAAGGGCACCCGCCCGTGGAGGAAGGGACCATTGAAGCGCCCATCGGGAGGGACCTTTCCGACCGGAAGCGGATGGCGGTGCGGCCGGGAGGGAAGGCCGCCGTCACGCGCTTTGCCGTGAAAGAAACCTTTCCCCATCACGCCCTTTTGGAGTGCCGGCTGGAGACAGGCCGCACCCACCAGATTCGGGTGCATCTCGCCTACATGGGGAATCCCATCGTCGGAGATCCCGTCTACGGGCCGCCTTCCCTCCGGCCTGGGATGCCCGAGGCCCTCGGCCTTTCCGGGCAGGCCCTCCATGCCCTTCGTCTGGAGCTGCGCCATCCCCGGACCGGGGAGATGATGACCTTCGAGGCCCCCTTGCCGGAGGATATGGCGGCGGCGCTGGAGAAAGTTCGCCAGGAGGAGGAACGGCTATGAAGCTGACGGTGCTGGGAAACCAGGGCCCCTTTCCTGGCCCAGGGGGTGCCACCAGCGGTTACCTTTTGCAGGAAGGGAACTACAGCCTTCTCCTCGATGTGGGGAGCGGGGTCCTGTCCCGTCTTTTGCAGAACATGTCCCTGAGCGACCTGCAGGCGGTGGTCATCTCCCATTGGCACGAAGATCATGTGGCCGACCTGGGGGTTTTAGCCTACGCCGTCCAGGTGGAGCGGTCCATGGGGCGCTTTGGGAAGGAACCCCTCCCGGTCTACGGCCCTCCTGATGAGGAGGCTCAACGAAGGCTGAAGGGCTTGGACGATTTCCTTTCCTATCAGCCTCTTCCTTCGGCCCTAGGACCTTTTTCCGTGAAGACAGCCCCCACGGTCCATGCCCGTCCAGGCTATAGCTACCGCTTCTCCAGCGCCACGGGGACGTTTTGCTATTCCGGGGATACCGGTTGGCAGGAGGATCTCATGGCCCTGGCCAAAGGAGCCGGCCTTTTCCTGGCGGAAAGCAGCTTTTTGGAGCCGGAAGTGCCGGGGAAAGGGCCCGGCCACCTGACAGGCCTGCAGGCGGGGGAGATGGCCGGGGCGGCCGGTGTGAAGGAGCTTCTCCTTACCCACTTCTATCCCTTTTTTGATCCCAGCCGCCTGGTGCAGCAGGCGGCGCAAGTCTTCCCCAGGGTGCAGGCGGCCCGCCGGGGCGTTTCCTACGAGATAGGGAGGTAGGGCGGTGGATCTGGCATGGGCCGGGATCCTGGAACTCCAGGAGGCCCTGGAGACGGGGGAAACCTCGTCGCAAGAACTGGTGGAGCTCTTCTTGCAGCGCTATGAAACCTACGACCGAGGGAAAGTTCGCTCTATCCTACAGGTGGAGGAAAGGGCCCCGGCCATGGCGAGGGCCCTGGATGAAGAGCGAAGGAACCGGGGAAAGAGGAGCCCTCTCCACGGCATCCCCGTTTTGGTGAAAGACAACATCGATACGGAGCCGCCTCTGGAGACGACGGCCGGTTCCTTTTTTCTCCTGGGAAAACCCCCGCGACAGGATGCGCCGGTGGCAGCAAAGCTCCGGGAGCTGGGGGCGATTATCGTCGGGAAGGCCAACCTTTCCGAGTGGTCCAACTTTCGCTCGTCTTACTCCTTGAGCGGCTGGAGCGCCCGGGGCGGAGTCACGTCCCTGCCCCACTTCCTGGACCGCAATCCTTCCGGATCTAGCTCCGGTTCGGCGGCGGCGGTGGCGGCAGGCCTGGTGCCTTTGAGCCTGGGCACGGAAACCGATGGGTCCATCATCAGCCCGGCCAGCACCTGCGGGGTGGTGGGGGTGAAACCCTCGGTGGGTTTCACCAGCCGCCGCGGGGTGATCCCCATCGCCTTCAGCCAGGATACGGTGGGACCGATGGCCCGAAGGGTGAAGGACGCAGCCCTGGCCCTTTCCCTCTTGGGAGGCCCCGATGCAGGGGATCCTGCCACCCTGGCTTTTTGGGAGGGCTTTTCCTTCCGCTGGCCCCTCGAAGCGGTGCCTTCCTCCTGGCGGGTGGGGGTCCTGCGCCACTGGCAGGGGCGCCATCGGGGGGTGGACCGGGCCCTGGACGAAGCGGCGGCCGTCCTCCGGGACCGGGGGGTGGAGGTGCTGGATGGGGTGGAGCTCCCCTCATGGAAAGCGCTTCAAGAAGACGAGAGCGAATGGCAGGTCCTCCTTTCCGAGTTCCCGAGGGCCTGGAAAGCCTACATGGAAGCACGGACCGGGGCGCCCATGGATCTTTCCATGCTCCTTCGCTTCAACGAGGAGCACCGGGGTGAAGAAATGCCCCTTTTTGGCCAGGACATCATCGAAAAGGCGCTGCAAGCTCCGGGGCTGGAGTCGGAGGCCTATGCCCGGGCCTTGGCGAGAAGCCGGAGTCTGGGAGGCCGGGACGGGATCGACAAGGCCCTTGAGACCCTCGGGCTTCATGCGCTCCTCGCTCCATCGGGAGGGCCGGCCCTTCTCCACTATCCTATCCTGGGGAGCCGGGGAGCATGGTCCACGTCGGGTCCTGCCGCTCGGGCGGGGTATCCCATGGTGACGGTGCCCATGGGGCATATGGAGGGGCTTCCCTTGGGGGTTTCCTTCATCGGGACCCAAAAGAGCGAAGGGTTCCTTTTGCATCTGGCCCTTTTGCTGGAAGAGGGGGCTCCCCCGACGCCCCGGCCGCGGTTCCAGGAGACCCTTTCCTGGTCCAAAGGGGCGCAGGCATGACCTTTCGGGTCATCCTCGCGGAGGCATGGGAGAAGAGCCGGGGGCAGGGCCTCCTCTGGTTTCTTCTCGCGGCCATGCACCTTTTCTCCCTTCTTCTCGGCTATGGCCTTCTGCTTGTGGCGGCCCGCATGATTCAGCAGGGGGCTGCCTCCGATGGGACCCTTTTGCAGGCGCTGGGCTCCCTCTCCTTGACCCTCTTTCTCTTGGTGGCGGTCATGGCGCCCGCTTGGGGAAGCGGCCTTATGGCCCTTTTCCGCCAGGTCCAGGAGGGTGAGAGGCCAAGCTTCGCAAGCTTTGCCCGGCACACCGGCACCTATTACTGGCGCTTTGCGGGCGGCGCCCTTCTCTTCTTCTTTTTCTACGGAGTTTTGCGGTCGCTGGCCCTTGGCGGCGGCTCTTCCCCCTGGATCGTGAAGGCTCTTTTTTTCGGTCTTTTTCTGTTCTTTCGCATGATCACCCTTTACTGGAGCCCGGCGGTGGCCATGGGGAACCGCACCACCCTGGGGGGTGTCCATGCCTCCACCCAGATGGCCCTGGGGGCGTGGCTGCCCACGGCCCTTTTGGTCCTGGGGGACACGGGGGTGGTGCTGGCTTTCCAGCGGCTGGGAGGGATCGCCCTCATCGGGGGAGGCTTCAGCTTGGCCGACCTCGCTTCAGAGGTAGAGGGGCGCTTGCAGTGGTATCCCTTTTGGGCGGGGGTGGTCCTCAGCTTTTTGATGGGGCTGTGGGAGCTCTATTTCCGTACGACGGTCTGGACCTTTTTCCGGAAGGGTTATCGGTCGGAGGGGGCGTAGTCCCTTCTTTCCCGCTCCTGGAGAGGGCCCGTGTTCTTTCCCTTTCCTCCCTTGGCATAATGTTCCTTGCCTGCCATGGAAGGGAGCGTTACAATGAGGGCACCCATTGCTGACAAGCACAGCGCGGATTGTCGTTGGCAGCCGTGCACGGCGATCATGGCCTATTGCGGGAAAGGAGGGTGTCCATGAGTCGCTATGCGATCCTTTTGGCGGGAGGCCTGGGCAGTCGTCTCCATCCCCTGACCCAGGATCTACCTAAGCCCATGGTTCCCATTCTGGGAAAGCCCTGGCTGGAGTGGCTGTTGGAGAGGCTCAACCGGGAAGGCTGGACCGCAATCACATTAAGCCTTCATTACGGAAAAGATCACATTATGGAGTATTTTGCATCTTGGAAAGAGGAGCTTCGTTTTGTGGTGGAACCGGAGCTTTTGGGGACGGCCGGCGCCCTTCGCTATGCCCTCCCTGATGAAGGAGACCGTTTTTTGGTCCTGAACGCCGACATCGTCCACAGTTTTCCCCTGCAGCCGCTCTGGGATTTCCACAAGGCCAGGGGAGCCCAGGCCACCATTGGGCTGGTGGAAGTGGAGGACCCCAGCGCCTTTGGTTCGGTGCAGGTGGATGGGGAAGGCAGGGTGCGGGCTTTCCGGGAAAAGCCCAAGGCGGGGGAAGCGGTGGGCCGGTGGGTCAACGCCGGCATCTACATCTTTGAGCGCAGCTTCCTGGAGACCATCCCTTGGGGGGAGAGGCGGTCCTTGGAGAGGGATGTCTTTCCCCGCCGCTTGGCCGAAGGGGTGAAGATCTACGGTCTTCCCCTGGAGGGATACTGGCAGGACATCGGGACCCGGGACCGCTATCTCAAGCTGCATCAGGACATCCTCAAAGGAACATGCCCTCTGGAGATCCCCGCTCTCCTGAAGGGGCCCAGCCTCTGGCAGGGGGAAGGGGTGCGGGTGGAAAAGGGGGCGCGGGTCTTCCCCCCGGTGGTTTTGGGGGAAGGGACCTGGATCGAGGAAGGGGCCCAGGTGGGCCCCTGGACGGTGACCGGGCGAGGCGTACGGATCCGGAAAGGGGCCACGGTGGTGGACTCGGTCCTGTGGGACCGGGTGGAGGTGGCCCGGGGAGCCACCATCCGGCGGTCGGTGGTGGGGGTCGGGGCCCAGGTGGAGGGGCCCATCCAGGATGGTCTCGTGGCGGCGGGATCGAGGTGACGCCGGTGAAAAAGCTGGTCATCGTCAGCACCTACCCGCCTCGCCACTGTGGCCTGGCCACCTTCAGCCAACACCTCAGGGAGGGGCTCTTGGCGGCAGGGCTGCCGGAGGTGCAGGTGATCCCCATGGTGAAAGACGAAAGCCACCGTACCGACGCCCCCGAGGTTTTGACCTACATCCGCCACGACGTGCGGGAGGATTACCCCAGGGCGGCCCGAGCAGCCCGAGAGAGCGGGGCCGATGCCGTCCTCTTGCAGCATGAGTACGGGATTTTCGGAGGGGAGGGAGGGAGCTACATCCTGGAGTTCCTGGAAGAAGCCGCCCTCCCGGTGGTGGCGACCCTCCACACGGTGCTGGAAGAACCCCGGCCTCCCTACGGCGAGATCCTCCAGAAGCTCATGGCGAAGGCGGCCAAGGGGGTGGTGATGGCCCGCAAGGGGGAAGAGATCTTGCGGGATGTTTACGGCATCGCGCCCGAAAAGATCGCCCTCATTCCCCATGGCGTTCCCCTCAGCCGCCCCCTCTTGCCCGATGGCCGCAAGAAGTGGGGCTGGGAAGGAAGGCAGGTCCTCATGACCTTCGGCCTCCTGGGGCCGGGGAAAGGTGTCGAGACGGTCTTGGAGGCCCTTCCCAGGGTGGTGGAAGCCCATCCTCACGTCCTTTATGCCGTGGTGGGCGCCACCCACCCCGAGGTGAAAAAGCGGGAGGGCGAAGCTTACCGGCGATCCCTGGAAGAAAAGGCGCAGGAGCTGGGCTTGGAGCAGCATGTCCAGTTCATCGATCGCTTTGTCAGCGACGAGGAGCTTTTGCAGCTCCTGGCCCAGACCGATGTCTATGTGTCGCCTTATCCCCATGCTCAGCAGATCACCAGCGGGACCCTCACCTACGCCCTGGCCATGGGGTGCCCCACTGTGTCCACGCCCTACACCTATGCCCGGGAACTTCTCTCTGGGGGAGCGGGGGTGCTGGTGCCCTTCAGGGACCCTGTGGCCCTGGCCCAGGCCTTGAACGAGATCCTGGGAAGTCCCCAGCTGCAGGCGGATTTGCGGCGCAAAGCCAGGCAAAGGTCTCAGGGGTTCGACTGGGAATCGGTGGCCCGCCGCTACCTGGATCTGGTGGAGGAGATCCGCGGGGGAAGGCCCTACTGGTCGGGAGGGGGTGGGGGGAAGATCGCGAACTTCCCGCCTCTGCGCCTCGATCACCTAAGGCGCATGACCGACGACACGGGGCTCATCCAACATGCCCTGGGGGCGGTTCCCAACCGCTGGACGGGGTACACCACCGATGACAATGCCCGGGCCCTTTTGCTGACGGTGAGGGCGGCCCGGGAAGGGTATCCCGAGGCGGAAGAGCTGGCCCACACCTACTTGGCCTTTTTGGCCTTTGCCTTGGAACCCTCGGGATGGTTTCACAACAACATCGGCTATGACAGGAGGTTTTTGCCTGAAGAACGTTCGGCCGATACCCAGGCGCGGGCCCTCTGGGCCCTGGCGGAAGGTGCCCATTACTGGGGAGCCAGCGATCACGGGTGGGCGGCGGCCGACCTTTTCCGCAAGGGCCTCCACGGGGCCCGGGAGATCCAGAGCCTGCGGGGATGGGCGGGGCTCATCATGGGCCTCTCTTCCTTTTGGCCCGGTCCCGAGGGCTGGACGCCGGAAAAGGAGCACTGGGAGGCGGGACCAGGGGCCGAAGAGACGGCTGCCTGGATGGATGATCTGGCCCAGCGGCTGGTGAAAGCCTTGGCGGACCATAAAGATGGGTCCTGGCGGTGGTTTGAAGACCAGCTGACTTACGAGAATGCCCTCTTGCCCCTGGCCCTTTTGCGGGCTGGGCGGATCCTGGAAAAAGACCTCTATGGGGAAGCAGGGCTGGAGGCCCTTGGCTTCCTTTCGGAGGTGACCTTCGAGGGAGACCTTTTCGTGCCGGTGGGAAACGATGGGTGGTATCCCAAAGGGGGGAGAAAGGCCCTCTACGATCAGCAGCCTTTGGAGGCCGGCATGATGGTCTGGGCAGCCCTGGAAGCCTACCGCCTGACGGAAGATTCCCTCTGGCGCGGCCGGGCGGAGGCGGCGGGCCGCTGGTTCCTTGGACACAATACCCTGGGCGTGGCCCTTTACGACGAAAGGACGGGGGGCTGCCGGGACGGCCTTTCCCCGCAAGGGGTTAGCCGGAATCAAGGGGCGGAATCCACGTTGGTGTGGCTTTTGGCGCGGCAGGTTCTTGAGAAATGGGCGGTGGAAGCCCGCTCGGCGAGGTGATGGATCTGGAGATCAAAGAGAAGCCCTGGGGCAGGGAAATCTGGTATGCCGTGACGGATCGCTATGCGGGAAAGATCCTGGAGGTGAAGGCGGGGCAGTCCCTCAGCCTCCAGTATCATCGCAAGAAGAAAGAGACCCTCTATTTCCAGGAAGGGAAGGGGAAGCTCCAGCTGGGGGATGAGGTCTTGGAGGTGGAGCCGGGCCAGGCCTTCACCATCGAACCGGGGACCATCCACCGGATCGAGGCGGTGACGGACCTGCGCATCCTGGAGGTGTCCACCCCGGAGCTGGATGATGTGGTGCGCCTGGAGGACCGCTACGGCAGGGCCGATGAGGCGGCCACCCGGGCTCCTTTGCCGCCCGCACCGGAGATTTACCGGTCTTACGACATCCGGGGCACCTATGGAACCAACCTGACGGAAGAAGATGCCCGCCGCCTGGGATGGGCGGTGGCAGATCTGGTGCGGGAAAAGGGGGAAGGGCGGGTGCTCCTTTGCCGGGATGCCCGGGCTTCGTCTCCGGAGCTGGCCAAAGCCCTGGCCGAGGGCCTCATGGAAGGGGGCGTCAACGTCCTAGATCTGGGGGAGGGGATTTCGCCCCTTCTCTATTGGGCCCGGGAGTTCTACGGCGTCGATGGGGCCGTCATGGTGACGGGGAGCCACAACCCCAAGGAGGAAAATGGCTTTAAGGTCGCCCTAGGCCCCGGGACCCTCTACGGAGACGCCATCCAGGAACTTTTCTACCGCTCCCAAAAAAAGCCCCAGGGGGTTCCCCGGGGATGGCACCGGGTGCTGGACCCTCGGCCCGCCTATGGGGACATGATGGCGGGCCGCATCCAGCTGGAAAGAGAGCTCCACGTGGTGGTGGATGCGGGCAGTGGGGCCGCCGGCCCCATCGCCCCGGAGGTCTACCGTCGCCTGGGAGCCCGGGTGACGGAGCTCTATTGCCGCCCCGATCCCGACTTTCCCTATCACCACCCCGACCCGGTGGTGCCGGAAAACCTCAAGGATCTTAAGAAAAAGGTGGTGGAGCTGGGGGCCGATGTGGGCCTCGCCTTTGACGGCGACGG
>JASBVX010000013.1 GCA_029960865.1 Bacillota bacterium
CGCTGCACCACCGTGCTGATCATCTCGTCGATGGCGGTGATCACGCGGGCTGCCGCTTGGTATCCCTGCTGGTATTGGACGATGCGGGCCACCTCTTCATCCAGCGACACCCCTTCCACGCTCTGCCGCTGGTATTCAATGTTTCGTAAAAGACCGTCGGCATTTTCAGCCCGAATTTTGACTTCCATGCGGTCGGCCCCCACCTGACCCACCAGCGAGCGGTAGGCATCCCGGATGCTCCCGGCCCCCACCTTGCCCGGCACATCCAGCAGGCCCGCCATGGCGAAGGCATGGGAACCGTCCCCGGCCGAAGGGGAGGCTGCCGCCGCCACCTTCTCGGGAGCCCCCAGGAGGGCGGGATCCACCTGCAGGGAGAGGGGGCTATGGGGACCCGGAGGTGTGAAGATGAAGAAGGAACCTCCCGGCTGGCCGCTGAGATCGAAGCCCTGGGCATGGAGGGCATTGGTTTCCAGGGCCAGCACCTGGACCATCTGGGCCAGCTGGCTGCGATAACCGGGCACCACGTAGCGCCCAAGATCCTCGAGGCCGCTCAGGCGCCCCCCTCCCTCCTGGATCCAGGAAGCGTCTTGCTGGAGGCCCGGCCAGCGCAGCTGGGGAAGACCTCCCACCTCCACCACTGCCAGGATCTCCTGGTGACCCCCCTGCAGGACGGCCACCCCGCCCACCGAGAGGGAGATCTCCCCGGACTCCCCTTCCTGGACGCGGATGGGAGCCAGCCGGGAAAGCTCATCCAGGAGGGCATCCCGTCGGTCCAGGAGATCGTTAGGTTCCCTTCCCGCCAGGCGGGCGGCCACCACCTGCTGGTTGAGGCCCGCCACTTGGGTCACCAGGGCGTTGAAACGGTCTACGTCTTCCCGCAAGAGGCGGTCCACATTCTCCTGAACCGCCACCCAGTGCTGGTCCAGGACCGCCAGATCCTCCCCCAGGGAGGAAGCCATCTGCACCAGGACCCGGCGGGCCGCCACGTTGGTGGGATCGTTCCCCACATCTTGCCACGCTTTCCAATAGGCGCTCAAGGAGGCGTTGATGCCCTGCGCCCCCGGCTCTAAAAGGTAGGACTCCACCTGCTCCAGGATCTGATCCATGGCCCCGTAACGGCCGGCGTAACCCCCCTGGACATGCCCCTGACGGTCCAGGAAAGCATCGCGGGTGCGGGTGATGCTGGTCAGCTCCACCCCTGTACCCATGGACCAGGCAGGGAAGGAGGAAGGGATCCCGGAGGGCAAGAGGGGGGAAGTGGTGCTGAGGCGGGCCGTCTGGCGGGAATAGCCGGGAGTCTGGGCGTTGGCCACGTTGTGGGCCGCCACCTCCACGGCCCCCCTTTGGGCGTAGAGGGCCCTTAAGGCGGTTTCCAGTCCGAGAAAGGTGCTGTACATCAGGCACTCCCCCCTGCTCGCCGTCCTTCGGCGTCGTAGAAGGAAGTGTCGCGGACGCCCCGCTTCCAGAGCTCCCAGGTGAAGCGGGCCATGGCCTGCACTTCTTCCAGAAGATCCCGATGGGCCCGGTTGAGCCGCTGGGCCCGATCCATGGACCGCAGGAGGGAGCCCCGGGCTTCCCAAAGGGCCTGTCCATCTTCGGCGGGCAGGTGGGGGATCAGATCCCGCAAGGAAGGCTCACCGCCCAAGCCCAGCTCCAGCCCCAGGCGAGCCGTCACCTCCCGGCGCCTCTCCTCCAACCCCCGCAGCCGCCCCAGAATCTCCAGCTCTCGTTTCAGGCCTCTTTCCAGGGCGTCTCCCTGGTGAGAGAGGATCCAGGATCCTTTCTCCTCCCCCAAACGGCAAAGTTCCCGGTAAAGGGCTTCCTCGTCCCGCAAAAGATTCAGTAGAACCTGGGATCCTGCCATGATCTAAGACTCCCGCCGTCCATCCACCAGGGACCGGCGGAGGATTTGGCGGGCGATCTCTTCCGCAGAGGGATGGTACTCCCCTTTGGCCACCGCCTGTTCCAGCTCTTTGACCCTGGCTTCGTGGAGGTCCGGCTGCCGGCCCACCTCCTTGACCCAGCGGGTCAGGGTGCGGGCCTCCCGGCTGAAAGCCACCTGATCCCTGGGCTCTCGGCCCCGGGCAGCAGCCTGGGATTTCTGCGCCTGGGCATCCTGGGTTTCCTTCAGGTAACTTTGCAGAGCTTTTTGTACCTGTTCGCCCGAGATCTTCATAGGTGCCTCTCCCCCTTTTTACCTCTCTTGATAATACTTGTGGCGCCTGCGGACGGTGCCGTAAAAGCGGGTGTAGGGCACCACCGCAGCCCTCTCCACCGCTTCCAGGAGCTCTTCGCGGCAAGAAGGGCAATACCTTCCAGAAACGATAGGTTTGCCGCAGCGTTCGCAGGTCAACTGAGGATCTTCGGCCAGAAGGCGCCCATCGCGCAAAAAGGAGATGACGGTCGCGGTGGGGACGCCGGTGGCCTGGGAAATATCGTGGATATGAGCCCGGGGATGCTCCCGCAGGTAATCCTGAACCCGCTCGTATTCCTCCTCGGCGGCCGCCACGCACGACGGGCAGAGAAGGGCATGGCCTCCTGCATACACCTGACCGCACCGCTGGCAGTTGCGCAGCATGATCCTCACCTCTCCTTCTTTATCGCCGGCGGCGCCAAAACTTTTAGCTCTTTTTCATCGCCCCCCAGTCACCTGGCAGAGGGTTATGCCCACCACCGCCCGGGCGCCCCCTTCCAGGAGGGCGGCGGCCGCCTGGGAGAGGGTGGTGCCGGTGGTCCAGACATCATCCACCAGCAGGAGACGGCCCCGGGGCATGGGAGCGCCCGGGAGAGGGCGAAAGGAAAGGTCGGCCTGGGTGCGTCCCAGGCGGCCCAGGAAATGCTGGGGGGGAGTGGTCCCTTCCTTACGCAAGAGGGGAAGGGCCACCAGGCGGCCCCGCGCCAGGGAGCGAGCCAAAAGCTCCGCCCCGTGGTATCCCCTCCTTCTATGGCGCTGGGGGTCGGGGGGCACCCACGTGACGGCCACGAAGGGCCCCAGCTCAGCCCAGGGAAGCGCGCGGGCGAGGGTCTTTCCCAGGGGCCGGGCGAGGAAGGTTTCCCCTCCCTTGAAGCGGCGCAAAAGGGTGATCCAGGGCTCCTCATACGGAGCCAGGGAAAAGCGGCGGGACCAGGGGAAGGAACTGCCGGCACAGTCGGAGCAAAGGCCGCCCGGGGTAGCCTGGGCCGGAGAGGGAATGTGGCAGCGGGGACAAGGAGTCCAGGAGGGATGGGCATAGCGGGCCAGGCATGAAGGGCAGATTTCATCCCAGCCTGCCTGCCCGCAGAGGGGACAGGACCTGCGCCCCAGGAAGCCTTCCACCGCCTCGTTCCAGGTCATGCTTCCCTCCCTTCGCCGGCCAGGGAAAAAGTTCCTTCCCCCGGCCTGCGGTACCAGGCCCGGAGCTGCCGCCGCAGGTGGCGGCGCCAGGAGGAGAAGTCCTCGTCCCTTTGGGGCCGCAGCCAGAGGCCCTCACCAGAAGGGCCGCCTTTCTGGAAGAGGACGCCCGGGAACCGCCGCGGCAAAAGCTCTGCCAGCCTGGGGTCGCCGGCTTCCCCCAGCCAGACCCAAAGCTCCAGCTGAGGCCAGTCTTGGCTGGCCCAAAGGATCTCCCAGATGAAGGCTTCCCAGAGATCCGGCGGGGCTAGGGCCAAATCCAGGTGCAGAGTCAGCCGCCCTTTCCGGGCGGGCCGCGCCCAGTGCCAAAGGAGCCAGAGCCCCACCAAAAGGAGAAGCTCCCCCATGCTCCTCCACCTCCTGGAGGCAGCATATGAAGGGGGAGCTTGCCCGAAGCTTCAGCGGCTCTTGACCAGATCCGCCGCCGCCTGGCGGAGGGCCGCCACCATGTCCAGCTCTTCCCAGGGAAGCTTGAGATCGAGACGGCCGAAATGGCCGTAGGCGCTGAGGGGACGGTAGATGGGCCGTTGCAGGTCCAGGCGGCGGATGATGGAAGCGGGGCGCAAATCGAAATGGGTTTCCACCAGGCGGACCAGCTGGGGGTCGGGGAGGATGCCGGTGCCCCGGGTATCCACGTGGATGGCCAGGGGTCGGGCGACGCCGATGGCGTAAGAGATCTGCACCTCGCACTCCTTGGCCAGCCCCGCCGCCACCACGTTCTTGGCCACATGGCGGGCGGCATAGGCGCCGCTCCTATCCACCTTGGTCGGGTCCTTTCCCGAGAAGGAACCGCCGCCGTGGCGGGCCCAACCGCCATAGGTATCGACGATGATCTTGCGACCGGTGAGTCCGCTATCCCCCTGGGGACCTCCCACCACGAACTTGCCGCTGGGATTGATGAGAAGACGGGTCTGGTCATCCCAGAGGGACGGGGGCAGGACCGGTTCCAGGACGTGCCTGCGGATGGCCCTTTCCAGCTCCGGGCGGGTCACGTGGGGCAGATGCTGGGTGGATACGACCACCGTGTGGAGCCGCACCGGCTGGCGGCCTTCGTATTCCACCGTCACCTGGGTTTTCCCGTCGGGGAGGAGGAAGGGAACCGCCTCTTCCTTGCGGGCCAGGGACAGCTGGCGAGCGAGGCGATGGGCCAGGTGGATGGGGAGGGGCATGTAGGTTTCCGTCTGGTCGCAGGCATAACCGAACATCAGGCCCTGGTCCCCCGCCCCCAGAGCCGCCATAGGGTCTTCATCCAGCCCTGCCCGCACTTCCAGGGAGCGGCTGACCCCTTGAGCGATATCGGGGGATTGCTCGTCGATGGCGGTGAGGACGGCGCAGGTGTCGGCATCGAAACCGAACTTGGCCCGGGTGTAGCCGATGTCCCGCACCACCTGGCGCACCAGGCCGGGGATATCCACGTAGCCCCGGCAGGATACCTCGCCGAAGACAAAGGCCATCCCGGTGGTGAGGGCTACCTCCACGGCCACCCGCGCCTCCCGGTCCTCCGCCAAAATGGCATCCAAGATGGCATCGGCGATCTGATCGGCTATCTTGTCCGGATGGCCTTCAGTCACCGACTCCGAGGTGAAAAGCATTCGTCCTTCCTGCGGTTCCAGCATGGGCGGCATGGTCGATCCCTCCCCGGCATACTCTTAACGAATATACATTACCCGGGGGGTCGTCGTCCCTACCCCAGCAGGTGGTGGATGGAGGACCAGAGTTCATCGGCGTTGGCCAGGGCCCTGGCGTTCATGCTGTAGGCCCTTTGCACCACCAGAAGGTCCACCATGGCCTGGGCCAGATCCACGTTGGAGCCTTCCAGGTAGCCCGGCTGGAGGTCACCCCGGCCCCCTTGGCCGGCCTCCCCCAGGGGAAGCTCCCCCTGACCCGGCCCTGCCCGATAAAGGCCGTCGGCGGCCACCAGCATCTGGGGAGCTTGCTCCAGCGCCACCCCGACCCGCCCCACCGTCACCGCCTCCAGGGCGCCTCCCGCTTTGGGAACCCAGGCCGTGACCACCCCGCCGGGGCCGATGGCTGCCTTGACGGCTTTCTCGGGAAGGGTGAGGGGGTTGCCTTTCACGTCCAGAAGAAGGCGCCCTGCAGGGTCCACCAGGTGCCCCTGGCCATCCCAGCGAAAGGCCCCGTGACGAGTGTAGCCCACCTGACCGTTTTCCTCCCGCAGGACAAAAAAGCCCGGGCCATTCAGCATCAGGTCGGTGTCCACCCCCGTGGCCATGGGGGCTCCCCCGGCAAAATCCCGCTGGAGGGCCCCCAGCACTGCTCCGCTCCCATAGCGGACCCAATCGGGGATGGGAGAGGACTGCACCCGATCGGAACGGTAAAGAGGCCCTTGCTCCACCTCCACCATCTGCACCCGGTGGCGCTTGTAGCCGGGGGTATTGACATTGCTGATGTCGGCCGCCAGCGCATCCAGATACCGAGCTCCCGCCTGGAGGCCGCTGGCCCCCTGCCAAAATCCGAAGATCATCTCAGACCCTCCCCACGTCGCGGCTGGCTTGCTGGAGGGCTTCGTCCTGGGCTTTCAGCACTTGGCGGCTTCCCTCGTAGGCCCGGGCCGCCAGGAGAAGCTGGCTCATCTCCCGCACCGGATCCACGTTGGAAGATTCCCAGTAGCCGGAAAGAAGGGCCGGGGTTTTCTCCTGCAAAGGCCCTTGAATCCGGTAGGCGCCGTTTTCCAAAGCCTCCACCACCGCCTCCCGGCCCGGCACCACCACCCGCAGAAGGCCTTGGCGGGCACCAGCGGCATAAACTTCCCCCTGGGAATTGATTTCCAGGGGCTCTGCCCCCTTCACCTGGATAGGTCCAACGGGACCCAGGACCCGCCAGCCGGCCCCCACCTGGAGATAGCCGTCGGCGCCCACGGTGAAGCGGCCGGCCCGGGTGTAGAGGGTTTCCCCTCCCGCCTCCACGGCAAAGAAGCCTTCCCCCAGGATGGCGGCGTCGGCAGACCCTCCTTCCTGCCAGGTGCCCTGGGACCAGTCCAGGGCCGTCTTATCCAGGAGGCTCCCGGTCCCCATGCCCATGAGAAAGCTTGTCCCTCCCAAGCGCAGGTAGTGCCAGGGATAGACGCCGCTGGCGGGAAGGCTCCGCTTGAATCCGGGGGTCAGTTGGTTGGCCAGGTTGTGGGCCGTGATGTCCTGGAGCTGGCTGGCCTGCAAAAGGCCGTTGGCGGCGGTATAAATGCCTCTGATCATCGTCTCCCCTCCTCCTTCGCAGGGTCTCGCCGGAGGGGAAGACCTGAAAGCTCCTTCACCCTTCGGCAGCCCGGCCATCTTAGCCCCGCCACCGGGGCTTTAGATCCGTGGCTTTGCGCCCCTGGCTTTCGCCAGGTTTGCCCTTATCGAGGTCTGTGGACTCCTATTCTACCTCAGGAAGGAAACTCCTGCCGGGCGGAAAGGAAGGCACTTCGTTTTGCCCCTGGTACTTGCGGCGGGTGGCCTCCCCGCCCCGCAGGTGACGCTCCGCCTTGTTGACCTCCAGAACTTTCTTGACCCTTTCCGCCAGCTCAGGGTTCACCTTGGGCAAACGCTCCGTCACGTCCTTATGGACGGTGCTCTTGCTAACCCCGAACTTCCTGGCCGCCTCCCTTACCGTCGTTTTCTCGTGGGCCAGGTAATGCCCCACATCCAGCACCCGCCGCCAAATGTGGTCCTTCACGGCACTGCCCCCCTCTGGGCCTCTTCCACCGGTTTCCTGGTGCATCCATATGGGGGAGGCCGCCGCTTGATGCCTTTTCAAGGTCAGCGCCCGCGGAAAGCCGCTTCCACGGCTTCACCGTCCCGCCGGACCTCGATGTAGACGTGGGGCCCCAGCTCCAGGCGGGCCGGCACCGCCGGCGCCACTGTCCCGACGGGCATCCCTGCCACCACCGTCTCGCCTTCCACCACCTGCACGGTGGCAAGGCCCCAGTAGCCCACTTCCCACCCCTGGCCCAGCTGCAAGACGATCCCTTTCCCCCAGAGGGGATCCTCCCGCACCTGGCTGACCACGCCGCTGGCCACCGCCACCACGGGGTCGTAGGCATGGGCACCGAAGGCGTAGCCCTTCTGCCAGCGCCACTCCCCCAGGGTCTGCCAATAGGTGAGGCCCACCCCTTCCAGGAGGGAGCCCTCCACCGGAGGTTCCAGGGCGACGTCCTGGAGGAAGCCCAGGGTGGGGAGGGAGGCGTCAGGGAGAAGGTCCGGTTCTTCCACCGGGGCCGGGGAAGGATCGCCGGCTGCCGGGGTTCCCCGGTAGGGGATGGTGTCGTGGGGCCGGGCGAAAAGTCCGAGGGCCACCAAGAGGAGAAGGCCGCCGGCGAGGAGGCTTCCTCCCAGGACCATCCGCTTCAGGTCATCTTGCGTCTCGCCTTTCGTCCAGAGGAGCGAGGGCCGGAGCCGCTGCCAGAAATCTGCCACAAGGTACCCCTCCCGGGGGTAGTCTTCCCTTATGTCGTCTGTTCATGCACCATAGGGGCATGACCCGACCCTCTTGGGACGAATATTTCCTGCAGCTGGCCCAGCTGGTGGCCACCCGGGCCACGTGCCCCCGCCGCCAGGTGGGGGCCGTCCTGGTGCGGGACCACCAGATCCTGGCCACCGGGTACAACGGCGCCATACGGGGGGCACCCCACTGCACGGAAGTGGGCTGCCTTTTGGTGAAAAACGGGGAGCGGGAGAGCTGCGTCCGGGCCGTCCACGCGGAGCTGAACGCCCTTTTGCAGTGCGCCCTGAACGGCGTCTCCAGCAAGGAATCCACCCTCTACGTCACCGACTACCCCTGCGTCCACTGCGCCAAGGCGCTGGTGCAGGCGGGAGTGGTGCGGGTGGTCTACATGGAGGATTATCCCGATCCCCACTCGGAGGACATTTTCCTGGCCGCCGGCATCCAGGTGGAGAAAGTCACCGCCCCGCCCCTTCCCCTTCATGTTCGGTTTGGGGCCGGGGAGGCTGGGCATACGCCAATGGGGTGAGCTGGGTCCCAGGGTAATAGTGGTCAAGGATCTCTTCGAAGGTAGCCCCCTTTTGGGCCATGGACTGAGCCCCGTATTGGGATAGACCGACCCCATGCCCCCAGCCCCGGGTGGTGAGGGTCAAACGGGCGTCGGTGGCCTCCACCCCGACGATCCACGTGGACCGCAGCCCCAACCTCTGCCGGACCTCCACCCCGGAGAAAATCTCTCCCCCCACCAGGACGGTGCGGGTGCGCCCGCCGGCGGTGTAATCGCGGATCTGGAAACGCCGGGATGGGCTGGCAGGGAACTGGCTCAAGGGGAGGCCGAAGGCGGCCGCCACCTGGGGCCACATAAAGGTGGCCTTCTCCCCATCGTAGGGGCTCTCTTCCGGCGAAGGGACGCTCACCAGGTAGGGGACGGCCCGATGCCATACCTCCCTGGCGTCTTCGGTGCGCCCGCCCGAGGCGGCATAGAAGGTGGTTTCCGCCACCACGCCCCGGTAGGTGAGGACCCATCCCCGCGTGGCTTCCACCGCCTCTTGGACCTGGGTGAGGAACCCTGGCTCCGCCTTTTCATCTTGGGCCACTGCTTTCCACGCCTGGTGGGTCTGGGAGTCGGCACAGATGTCGGCAGCAGGCTGCTGGGGGCAGCCCGCCCCTCCCCATCCTTTGAGGTGCAGGACGGCATAGGAGCGGGCCGCCACCGCCTGGGCCTTGAGGGCCTCCAGGTGAAAGCCCGGCTTCATCTCCGCCGCCACCACCCCCTGGACATAGTCATCCAGGGAGAGAATCTGGATCTGACCGGTCTGGGGATCATAGAGGCGCACGTCCACGGCCACCTGGGGGACCTCCTGGGGGCGAGGCGGCGTTTTGGCGGAAGGGGGCAGGGGTCGCGGGGCGGCGGGAAGGGCAAAAAAAAGGCCCACCCATAAGGGAATGAGCAAAAGGCTCAGGGCTCCTGCCGCAAAGATTCGCCAGGCCTTTCGATCCAAGGCAGCTCCCTCACCGGGAGCTAGTCTATGGGCGAAGGAAGGGGAATATGCTTCAGGGAGTGAGGTCGCCGGTAGGTACCCCCAGCGGCTGTACCCTCTGGATCTGGGCGCCCAGCTGCTGTAGGCGTTCCACGAGGCGATGGTAGCCTCGATCGATGTGATGGACCCCCGATATGACGGTCTGGCCTTGGGCCGCCAACCCCGCCAGCACCAGGGCCGCTCCGGCCCGGAGGTCCGTGGCCGTCACCGGAGCTCCTTTTAGGTGCGGCACCCCTTGCACCACCGCCACCGAACCCTCCACCTTGATCCGGGCCCCCATGCGGCGGAGCTCTTCCACGTGGCGGAAGCGGTTCTCAAAGACAGTTTCCGTGACGGTGCTCTCCCCGTCGGCCGTGGCCAGAAGCACCATGAAAGGGGCCTGCATGTCGGTGGGAAAGCCGGGGTACGGGAGGGTCTTGACGTTGGTGGCCTGGATCTTGGCCGGGGCCTCCACCGTCACCCGGTCGTCCTCCACCTCGATGGCGGCTCCCACTTCCCGGAGCTTGGCCAGGATGGCTGCCAGGTGATCGGGCACCACGTTCTCCACCGTCAGCAGGCTGCCGGTGGCCACCGCCGCCACCAGGAAGGTGCCGGCCTCCAACCGGTCGGGGATGGGGGTGTAGGAGGCTCCCTGCAGCTCCCGGACCCCATCGATGCGGATGACCCGGGTTCCCGCCCCCTGCACCCGGCCGCCCATGCTGTTCAAAAAGTTGGCCAGGTCCACCACTTCCGGCTCTTCCGCCGCGTTCTCGATGGTGGTGGTCCCGCGGGCCATGATGGCCGCCATCATGATGTTTTCCGTGGCTCCGACGCTGGGGTAATCCAGGTAGATATGGCTCCCGCGAAGCCCTCCGGAGGGCGCCCTGGCTTCCACCCAGCCCGGCCGCTCTTCCACCTCCGCCCCCAGGGCCGCAAACCCTTTCAGGTGAAGATCGATAGGCCGGGCGCCGATGGCGCAGCCTCCCGGCATGCCTACCTCCACCCGCCCCATGCGGGCCAGGAGGGGCCCCATGATGAGGATGGAGGCCCGCATCTTGCGGGTGAGGTCGTAGCCCGCGTGGGTGCTCAGGTCATGATGGGCGCCGACGCGGAGGGTATCCCCCTCTTCGAAAAGGTCAACCCCCAAGGAGACCAGGAGCGCCTTCATCGTCTCCACATCTTCGATGGGGGGGATCTCTTTCAGGGAAGAAGTGGAGCCGGCCAAGAGGCTGGCCGCCATGATGGGAAGGGCTGCATTCTTGGCGGCGTGAACGGCCACCGTCCCTGTGAGCCTCTGGCCTCCGGCTATGGCGATCTGCTGCAAGCGCTCTCCCCTCACCCTTCTCGGACGCCCCGATGTTCTATCCGGTTCGCAAAATCCCGCCCCTAAAAAAATCCCAGCTTGATTTTGGCTTCGTCGCTCATGCGATCGGGAGTCCAGGGGGGATCGAAGACGATGTTCACATCCACGTCTGAAAACCCCAATTCCATCAACACCCGCCGCACTTCGTCGTCGATGACGAAACCCAGGGGGCATCCCGGAGTGGTGAGGGTCATGGTGACCTGGACCACTTGGCCGGCCAGGGCCACATCGTAGACTAGACCCAGCTCCACGATGTTCATGCCCAGCTCAGGATCGATGACCCTGGAAAGGGCCTCCATCACCTGCTCCTCGTTGGCCACGCTGCTGCTCATCCCGCCTCACCTCCATGC
The DNA here is from genome assembly GCA_029960865.1 of Bacillota bacterium. Lineage (GTDB taxonomy): Bacteria > Bacillota > Sulfobacillia > RBS10-35 > RBS10-35 > RBS10-35. The sequence continues at coordinate 11,065 of JASBVX010000013.1, forward strand.
CCCTATTGTATACCCCCCTAAACCTGGGGGTCCCGCAGCTCTCCTTCCTCCACCAAGAGCTTCGCGCCATGACCATCCACGATGAGGAAACCGCCGGCGTAATTGACCCGCAGGTCCCGGACGCCGGTGTCCGTCTGCGCCCCGTGGATGCGGGCCACCCCATCGGCCAGGGGCGTCACCAGAGGCACATGGCCCGGCATGATGCCCAGCTCCCCTTCCACGCCCCGGGCCACCACCATCCGGGCCTGGCCCTGAAAGAGCCGGGCGCTGGGGGTCACCACTTCCACCAGAAGGCCCTCGGCCGCGCTCACATCTTCGCCGCCTTTTCGACCGCTTCCTCGATGGTCCCCACCATGTAGAATGCGCTTTCCGGCAAGTCATCGTGGCGGCCTTCCAGAATTTCTTTGAAGCCCCGGACCGTCGCTTTGATGGGCACGTAGCGGCCGGGGACACCGGTAAATTGTTCCGCCACGAAGTTGGGCTGGGTAAGAAACCGCTCGATCTTCCGCGCCCGGGCCACCGTCAGTTTGTCTTCGTCGGAAAGTTCATCCATGCCCAAGACGGCAATGATATCCTGCAGGTCCTTGTAGCGCTGCAAGACTTCCTGCACGCCCCGAGCCACCTGGTAATGCTCCTCGCCGACGATGCGGGGATCGAGGATGCGGGAGAAGGATCCGAGGGGATCCACCGCCGGGTACAGGCCCTGGGCGGCCCGGCCCCGATCCAGGGTGGTGGTGGCGTCCAGGTGGGCGAAAGTGGTGGCGGGAGCCGGATCGGTGAGGTCATCGGCCGGCACGAAGATGGCCTGGACCGACGTGATGGATCCCTTGCGGGTGGAGGTGATCCGCTCCTGCAAGGCTCCCACGTCGGTGGCCAGCACCGGCTGGTAACCTACGGCGCTGGGAAGGCGCCCCAGAAGGGCCGACACTTCCGAGCCCGCCTGGATGAAGCGGAAGATGTTGTCGACGAAAAGGAGCACATCCCGGCCTTCCTCATCGCGGAAGTATTCCGCCAGGGTGAGGCCGGTGAGGCCTACCCTCATCCTGGCCCCTGGAGGCTCGTTCATCTGGCCGTAGACCATGGCCGTCTTGTCGAGAACGCCCGCTTCCTTCATCTCCAGGTAAAGGGCCGTCCCTTCGCGGGTCCGCTCCCCTACTCCGGCAAACACCGAAATCCCGCCGTGCTGCATGGCCACGTTGTGGATGAGCTCCTGGATGAGCACGGTCTTGCCCACCCCGGCCCCACAGAAAAGACCGATCTTACCGCCTTTGGGATAAGGGGTCAAAAGGTCGATGACCTTCAGACCTGTTTCCAGGACTTCCGTCTCTGTCGCCTGATCCTGGAAGCTGGGTGCGGGCCGGTGAATGGGCAGGTGAAAGGGGCTTTCCACCGCCCCTTGGTTGTCGATGGGGTTTCCCAGGACGTCGAATACCCGCCCCAAGGTGGCCGGCCCCACAGGGACGGTGATGGGCGCCCCCGTATCCCGCACCGGCATCCCCCGCAGCAGCCCATCGGTGGAGGCCATGGCCACCGTGCGCACAGCCCTTCCGCCCAGGTGCTGGAACACCTCCACCACCAGGCGGACCTGGCTGGGATCCTCAGGTTCTTGAATCTCCAAAGCGTTCAGGATGGCCGGCAGCTCCCCTTCGGGGAACTCCACGTCCACCACCGGTCCAATGATCTGCGTAATGTGTCCTTTCCCTCGCTCCGCCACCTAACCTTACACTCCTTTCATTGCCTCGGCGCCGCCGACAATTTCCGATATTTCCTTGGTGATGGCCTCCTGGCGCAACCGGTTGGCCAGAAGGGTCAGGCGATCGATGAGCTCGCCGGCGTTCTTGCTGGCATTGTCCATGGCCGTCATCCGGGCGCCTTGCTCGCTGGCCTTGGCTTCCAGAAGGGAGCGATAAAGCGATGAGACCAGAAAATGGGGCAAAAGCGCTTCCAGGACGGTGGCGGGATCGGGCTCAAAGCTGATCTCCGGCCCGGGACCCCCCGCTTCCTTGGCAGCTCCTTCCGGCTGTTGCAAGGGGAGCACGGGGACAGCTCGGTGGCGGTGAAGGGCGGCATTGACGAACTGGTTGAAAAGCAACCAGACTTCATCCACTTCTTCCCCCA
>JASBVX010000244.1 GCA_029960865.1 Bacillota bacterium
AAACCGGCCGAAAGCCCGGAACAAGAGTTCGGACTTGTCCTTGCGGGGATCCCCGATAATCACCGCCTTGCCGCCGCCGAAATTGAGCCCCATGGCAGCGTTTTTGTAGGTCATCCCCCGGGAAAGGCGCAGCACATCCCGGAGGGCTTCCTCTTCGGATGCATAGGGCCACATCCGGCATCCACCCAAAGCCGGACCCAGGGCCGTGCTGTGAATGGCGATGATGGCCCTCAGCCCTGCCTCGTCGTCCCGGCAGAAGACCACCTGTTCATGGCCGTAGTCTTCTGCCCACCGGAACACCTCCACCGAAATCCCTCCTCCAGTGGAAGAGGAGGACATGCCTCCCCCTCTCCTCCAGAGTATTCGGCAAAGATGCCCCCCGTCCTTCTTCTTTCACCGCTGCGAGCGAAGATAATCGGCCACCATGGCGATGAACTCGGAATTGGTAGGTTTTCCCCGATCAGCCCTCACGGTGTGGCCGAAAATAGCCTCGATCATCTCGTAACTGCCCCGGTTCCAACCCACCTCGATGGCATGGCGGATGGCCCGTTCCACCCGGCTGGCGGTGGTGCGGTGGCGGCGGGCCACCATGGGGTAGAGCTCTTTGGTCACGGCCTCCAGCAGGTGAACATCGGCAAACACCATGGCGATGGCGTCCTTGAGAAACCGATAGCCTTTGATGTGGGCCGGAATCCCCACCTGGTGGAGAAGGTCCCCGATCCGCCGCTCCAGGTCCCCTTCTTCTCTGCCGGTGATGGGCCCCACGGAAGGTTCCTGCAGAATCTGACGGATCCGATGGGAAAGGGTCACCAGGTCAAAGGGCTTCAGGATATAGTAATCGATCCCCAGCTCCGCCGCCCTTTTGGTGATGGATTCCTGGCCAAAGGCGCTCAGCATGATGATCTTGGGCGGGGCCGCGGCGTGTTTGCGGCGCAGCTGTTCCACCACCCCCAGCCCATCCAGGTACGGCATGACGATATCCAAAAGGACCAGATCCGGGGGAGTTCCCTGGTAGTCCAGAACTTCCCGCCCGTTCTGGGCAATGCCCACCACCTCGAAATCCTCCTGAGCGCTCAAATAGGTGGCCAGCACATGGGAAAACTCGCGGTTGTCGTCGGCGATCAAAATGCGGATGGGACGTTTGACCGTGGCCAAAGCTTCCAAAGAATGTAACCCCCTTTCGACGCTGATCCCCTTCTCCTGCCGGGGAAGTTCTTCCTTGTGGATAGCCCCTCCTTTCGTCCGACGCATTCCGACGGCCTTTGCGGGGGAGGGCCCCGGCCCCGCCGGGGCTCACCTCTCCTCGTCAAAAAGGCCGGCGGCCTCCGCCATCCAGTAGGCAAAGGTACCGTAACCCCGGCTGGGATCGTGGACAAACACATGGGTTACGGCGCCCACCAGCTTTCCTTCCTGGAGGATGGGGCTCCCCGACATGCCCTGGACAATGCCACCTGCCTCCTCCAACAGCCTGGGATCGGTGATGCGGATCACCAGCCCTCGCCCTTCCGCCATCTGGGGCTGGACCTTTTCGATGACCACCTGGAATTCCTCAACCTCATGGCCGTGGAGGACTGTCCGGATGACGGCAGGCCCTGTGGCCACTTCCTGGGGGAGGGCCACCGGCAAAGGGGCCGCCAGATCCGCCGTCGCCCCCGTCCACTGGCCGAAGATCCCAAGCGGGGTATTGGCCGTCAGGTAGCCCAAGGGTTCTTGGGGCAAAAAGACGGCCTTCTTTTCCCCTGGAGACCCAGAACCGGCTTTTTGCACCCCCGTCACCAGGGCGCCCACCACCGCTCCATCCCGGGTGGGAAAGGGCTGGCGGGTCCGCTCGTCCATGAC
>JASBVX010000014.1 GCA_029960865.1 Bacillota bacterium
GGCGGAAGAGGCGCTTGAGGGAGTGGTAAAGGACCCAGGCGAGGTAGACGAGGGTGGCTCCGCCGTGGATGTAAAAGGCCTGCACTTTATAGGGGGCGGGAAGGGTGGGGCCCATCCACAAAAGAAGGCCGGAGAGGAGAAGGAGGCCTCCTAAGAAAAGGGGCCAGATCCAATCCCAGGCCCGCAGGCGCCGGAGACCCGGGAGAAAAAGGGCTCCCAGGGCCGCTCCTCCCCAGAGCAGCCCCAACCAGATGTGGACATGGTGGAGAAGAGGGAGGTAGGGGATGAGGGGGGTGCGCAGGGAGGGAGCATAGAGGGCAACACCTGTTAAAGCCAGGAGAAGGGTGGCCCCCAGGAAGGTCCAATGGAAGAGGCGGTAACCTGGAGGCCAGCGGTGGCCCATCAGGCGCCACCTCTGGGAAAGGCTCAAAAGGGGGGATTGAGGCTCCCGGGACAGCTTTCCACCACCACCTCTTCTTCCCCCTGAAGGACTTTTTGCGGGGGAATGACAAAGAACTTCCCTTCTCCCTGGGCCAAAACCTCCCCTCGTTCATCCACCAACTGGGCCCGGCAGAGGACGATCTGGCGGCGCTCGGATGCCACTTCCCCGAAGGCTTTGAGGGCTCCTAAGGGGGTGGGGCGACGGAAACGGATTTTGAGATCGGCGGTGAGGGTAAAAAAACCGGCACCAAAGGCGGCATACCACATGGTTTCATCCAAAAGGGCCGCCACCACTCCGCCCTGGAGGATCCCTGGGAAGCCCCGCACGTGGGCAGGAGGGGTGAGGGCCGTTCGGCTCTGGGGGCCATCGACCCAAAAGCGGGCCTTGAGACCGTGGGGATTATCTTTTCCGCAGACAAAACAGTGATGGGAATATGCCCATTGGGCCAACATCCGACCTCCTTTCCCGATGCATCGCCCAAGACCTTCCTTCATATACTAGCCAAACGGGAGGCAGCCCGTTTGGCCACTCTTTCCGTCGGCAGCCGGTATCCCCTGCCGCCCCTGGGCTCGTTTTTGGAAAGGAGCCGGGAGGAATGGCAACGGGCTGGGGCCCAGCTCTCCATCCGGGAATATCAGCGGGGTGCCTGGCGGGTGGTGGCCATCCAGGTGGAGGGGGAAGGGGACCGACCCCGTCAGGCGGTGGTGCGGCGCCTGGCCCTTCTTTTGGCCGACACCATCTTGGAGGATTGGGAAGGACGGCTTCTCCAAGGGATCTTGCGCCATGACTACCCCTTTTTGAGCCCCGAGGAGAAGGCTTTCCTCCAGGCGGAGGTGGAAAAAGAGCTGGGCCAACGAAGCTCCTGGCTGGCCCGGAGAACCCGCATTGCCGCTCGCCTGGAAGAGTACCTGCTGCAGGATGCTCACGTCACCCTGGAAGGATTTTTGCGCTTTCGCCTGCCCGATTATCGCCGCCAACTGGAAGAGATGGTGGCGAGGGCCCTGGAGCGCTACCTTTTGCAAAAGGAATACGATACCTTTGTGGCCCTATTGCGGGAGCACGTCGCGTCTCACCCCAAGCAGCCTTGCCAGGTGGAGATCCTTCCCGGCGAAGGGGACCGGCACCGGGTGCTGGGTCTGGCCCGGGGGCCGGTGGCGGTGGAAGGTGACGACAGCCTGGTGAGCCTGATGGTGGCCTGGAATCCGGAGAGGATCCTTCTCCATGCCTGGCCGTCTTCCGGGGAGTTTCGCGAGGCCGCCGACATGCTGGCCCATATCTTCGGGGAGCGGTTGGCCCTTTGCACCGGGTGTGACAGGTGCCTTCTTTCCTTTTCCGGAAAGGATTCCTCCCCCCAGGCGTAGAAGACCCGGGGGGAGGAATGACGACCTTGAATCCCCTAACCTATCACGGCGCTGCCCGCCTTTTGGAGGTCCTTCCCCGTTCGGGGATCCGGGAAATGGCCGCTTTGAGCCAAGGGCGCCCCGGCCTCATCCATCTGGAATTCGGTGAGCCCAGCTTCATGACGCCGCCCCTGATCCGGCAGGCGGCAGCTCACGCTATCGAGACGGAGCGGATGACCTACACTCCCACCCCAGGTCCCCTGGAGCTGCGGGAAGCCATCGCCCAGAAGGTGGAGCGGATCAACGGCTATCCCTGCCGGCCCGAAGAGGTTTTTGTTACCCACGGGGCCACGGGCGCCCTTCTTTTGGCCCAGGCATCCCTTTTGAACCCAGGAGATAAGATCCTTTTCCCCGACCCGGGCTGGCCCAATCCCATCAGCCAAGCCCTTTCCCTGGGAGCCCAGCCGGAGTTCTATCCCTTGCCCTCGGAAAACGGGTACATTCCCGATCCGTCCCGGCTCACCATTCCCAAAGGGACCAAGGCCATCCTCATCAACAGCCCTGCCAATCCCACCGGGGCCGTGTTTCCGCGGGAGGTCCTGGAAGACCTGGCGGCGCTGGCCCGCCGGGAAGGCCTTTTCGTGATCTCCGATGAAGCTTACGACCAAATCTACTTCGAGAAGGCGCCGGTTTCCATGCGGGCCCTTTACCCGGAAGGGACCCTGGCGGTGTACAGCTTTTCCAAGAGCTTTGCCATGACAGGGTGGCGCCTGGGGTACCTGGTGGGGCCGGAAGAACTTTTGCAGGGTGTGCAGAAGGTGGCGGAAGCCTTTTACAGCTCCACCTCCATGGTGGCGCAAAAGGCTGCCTTGGCGGGCCTCAAGGGGGCGGCCGCCGACGTGGAAGCCATGCGCCTGGCGTACCGGGAGCGGCGAGATCAGGCTATCGAGGCGGCGAGGGAACTGGAGCTCTACCGGTATACCCCTGAAGGAGCCTTCTACCTGATGGTGGATGTGGCCCAGGCCGGGGACAGCCGGGAGTTCGCCAAGCGGCTCCTTTTGGAAAAGAGGGTGGTAGCGGTGCCGGGAACGGCCTTCGGGAAGGTGGCGGCCAGGGAGCTGCGGCTTTCCCTGGCGGCCTCCAGCGAGGAAATCCGGGAGGGGCTGGAGCGGATTCGCCAGCTTCTTCAAGAAGGATCGAGGTAAAGGAGGGAGAGGATGGAGCGGAAAGAAGCCCAGGCGCGCCTGCGGGGTTCCATCGCGCCCCTGGTGACGCCTTTTACGGAAGAGGACGCCATCGATGAAAAGGCCCTCAGGAGGCTCATCCAGTGGCATATCGAAGAGGGCAGCCATGGCCTCTCCGTGACGGGGACCACTGGGGAGCCCAGCAGCCTTTCCCTGGAGGAACGGGAGCGGATGATCGCCCTTTTGGTGGAGGGGGTGGAAGGGAGGGTGCCGGCGGTTCCCGGGACCGGCACCAACAACCTCAAAGAAACGGTGCGCCTGACCCGCGTTGCCGAAAGGGAAGGGGCCGATGCCGCCCTGGTGATCGTGCCCTATTACAACCGGCCCTCCCAGGAGGGCCTCTACCAGTATTTCCGGGCCCTGGCGGGGGAAGTGGACCTCCCCCTGATTGTCTACAACATCCCGGGGCGGACGGCGGTGAACGTGCAACCTGAGACCCTGGCCCGCCTGTATGAGGACTGCCCCAACATCATCGGGGTGAAGGAGTCTTACACGGACCTCCTGCAGGTGAGCCAGGAGATCCTCCTTTGCCCGGGGATCAACGTCTATTCGGGGATCGAGGCCCTTTGCTACCCCATGCTGGCCTTAGGAGGGGCCGGCCATGTGTCGGCCACCGCCAACCTTCTCCCCGGGGAGCTGGCCCGCCTTTACGATCTGGTGGTGGAACACCGGTATGAGGAGGCAAAAGAGCTCCACTACCGCCTCCTTCCCTTGAACGTGGCCCTTTTCCTGGAGACGAATCCCGGCCCTTTGAAGACAGCCCTGGGGTGGGTGGGGAAGATCCATCCCCGCCTGCGGCCTCCCCTGGTGCCCCCTTCGGCCCCCCATCAGGAAAAGCTGAAGGAGGCCATGGCGGCCCTGGGCCTTTTGGAAGGGGAAAGGCCATGAGCCGGGCCCGCTTTATAGCGGAAGGGCGCCTCTTGGAAGGGGAGTGGCGCCATGGGGAAGGGGTCCTTTTGACGGCCGAGGGGCGCCGCTTTTTGGAAGAAGAGGTGACTTTCCTGCCGCCGGTAAACCCCAGGACGGTGGTGGGCCTGGCCCTCAATTTCGCCGATCATGCCGGAGAGCTTTCGTTGGAGGTGCCAAAGGAGCCCATCCTCTTCATCAAGCCCGTGAGCTCCCTCATCGGCCATGGGGCGCCGGTTCGCTACCCGAAAGGGGTGCAGTACATGCATTACGAAGGGGAGCTGGCGGTGGTGGTGGGGCGGGAGAGCCGCCGTCTGCGGGCGGGAGAGGCCCTGGAGGCGGTGGCGGGTTTTACCCTGGCCAACGATGTGACGGTGAGGGATTTTGTGGGGAATTTTTACCGCCCCCCGGTTCGGGCCAAGGGGTTCGATACCTTTGGCCCCTTGGGTCCGGCCCTTTATTCCCTGGAGGAACTGGGGGATCCCGGGAAGGTGCAGCTGGAGGTGCGGGTCAACGGGGAGGTCCGCCAGGCGGGGAACACCTCCCACTGGATCTTTGACATCGGGGAGGTCCTGGAGTTCATCACGGCCTTCATGACCCTTTACCCCGGGGATGTGGTTTTGATGGGGACGCCTCCCGGCATCTCTCCGGTGAAGCCCGGCGATGTGATGGAGGTGGCCATACCGGGTCTGGCCACGTTGCGCAACCTGGTGGTGGCAGAAGGAGGGATGGAGGATGCGTAAGGCGCTGCATTTCATCGGCGGCCAGTTTGTGGAAAGCGTTCGGGGGCGCTGGATGGAGGATCTAAACCCCGCCACCAATGAGGTCATCGCCCAGGCAGCGGCAGGCGAGGGGGAAGATGTGGCCCGGGCGGTAGAGGCGGCCCGGCAGGCTTTCCAGGAGAGCTGGTGGCCCAAAAAGCCAAGGGAAAGGGCCAAAGTCCTCCACCGCCTGGCCGATCTCCTGGAGGCCCACGGGGAGGAGCTGGCCCAGATCGAAGTGCTGGATACGGGCCTTCCCATCCGGCAGGCCAGGGGCCAGGCGCAGCGGGCGGCCCTCAACTTTCGCTTCTTTGCGGAGGAGGCTCCCCATGTGGTGGGGGAGAGCTTTACGGTGGAAGGCCAGTTCCAGAATTTCACCGTCCGCCGTCCCGTGGGGGTGGCGGGGCTCATCACTCCTTGGAACACACCCTTGATGCTGGCTTCCTGGAAGGTGGCCCCGTGCCTGGCGGCGGGGAATACCTGCGTGTTGAAGCCGGCGGAATGGTCTCCTTTGACGGCCACCCGCCTGGCGGAGCTGGCGGCGGAGGCTGGGATGCCTGAAGGGGTTTTCAATGTGGTCCACGGCCTGGGCGAAGAGGCGGGGGCTTCCCTGGTGGCCCACCCCCATGTGAAACTCATCTCCTTCACGGGGGAGACGGAGACGGGGAAAGAGATCATCCGCAACGGGGCCGCCAGCCTGAAACGCTTTTCCATGGAGCTGGGGGGGAAATCCCCCATGGTGGTCTTCCCCGATGCCGATCTGGAAAGGGCCCTGGATGCCGCCATTTTCGGGGTGTTCTCCCTGAATGGGGAGCGGTGCACCGCCAGCTCTCGCCTCTTTTTGCATGAGGCCATCTACCAGGAGTTTGTGGACGCCCTTTTGCAGCGGGTGGGAAAGATCCGGGTAGGTCCGCCGGAGGAGGAGACGACGGAAGTGGGTCCCCTCATCCATCCCCAGCACTGGGAGAGGGTCATGGGGTATGTGGAGGGAGCCCCCAAGGAGGGGGCGGAGGTGGCCATCGGGGGCCGGCGGCCCAGCCGCCTTGCCCAGGGCAATTACCTGGAACCCACCGTCCTGGTGGGGGTGAAACCCTCCATGCGGGTGGCCCAGGAGGAGATCTTCGGGCCGGTTCTGGCGGTCCTTTCCTTCCGAGAGGAAGAAGAAGCCCTGGCGTGGGCCAACGATGTGCGCTACGGCCTGGCCGCCTATGTGTGGACCCGGGATGTGGGGCGGGCCATGCGTTTTTCCCAAGGCTTGGAGGCAGGGCTCGTCTGGATCAACTCCCAGAACGTGCGGGACCTGCGCACCCCTTTTGGGGGCTGGAAGGACAGCGGCATCGGGCGGGAAGGAGGCCGGCACAGCTTCGAGTTTTTCCTGGAGACTACCACCGTCCACGTGGCGGTGGGGGATCATCCCATCCCCCGCTTTGGGATGGGCCAAGCCTAAGTAAGGAGGGAAGCGTATGGGAGCGCGACGGGGTCAGGACTATTTGCAGCGGTTGGATGAAGAAGCGCGGGATGTGTGGATCGAAGGGGAGCGGGTGGTGACGGGGATCACGTCTCACCCGGCCTTTCGCAACATCAGCCGGAGCGTGGCGGCCCTCTATGATATGCAGCACGACCCGGAGCTGCGGGATGAGATGACCTATATCTCCCCCAGCACGGGGGATCGGGTGGGGATGAGCTTCTTGCAGCCCCGCACCCATGAAGACCTCTCCCGGCGGCGGCGCATGATGAAGCGCTGGGCCGACTATTCGGGCGGGATGATGGGACGCAGCCCCGATTACCTCAATTCCAGCCTGATGGCCATGGCCGGGGCGGCCGGGTTTTTCGCCGAGGCCGATCCGGCTTTCGGGGAGAATATCCGCCGCTATTACGAATATGTGCGGGAAAACGACCTTTGCCTCACCCATACCCTCATCAACCCTCAGATCAACCGCAGCCAGGGACCGGCGGCCCAGAAGGACCCTTACTTGGCGGCCCGCATCGTCAAGGAGACCGATGGCGGCATCGTGGTGCGAGGGGCCCGGATGCTGGCGACCTTGGGGCCCCTAGCCGACGAGATCATCGTCTTTCCCTCCACCGTCTTGAAGAATCAGCCGGAAGACGCCCCTTACGCCTACGCGTTTGCCATCCCCTCCCACACCCCCGGTCTGAAGTACCTTTGCCGGGAGAGCTTCGATTACGGCAAGAGCCATTTCGACCATCCCCTGGGGTCCCGCTTCGAAGAGATGGATGCGGTGGTCATCTTTGAAGACGTCCTGGTGCCCTGGGAGAGGGTCTTTCTTTTACAGGACACCAAGAAGTGCAACGAAGTGTACGCCGCCACCAACGCCGTCGTCCATATGGCCCACCAGGTGGTCATCAAGAACGTGGCCAAGACGGAATTCATCCTGGGGGTGGTCCTGGAGATGCTGGACGCCATCGGCATCGACGGCTTCCAGCACGTGCAGGAAAAGGCGGCCGAGGTGATCCTTACCCTGGAGATGATGCGGGCCTTCTTGCGGGCGGCGGAAGCCGACGCCCGCCCCGATGCCTGGGGCCTCATGACGCCCGCCTGGAACCCCCTCAACGCTGCCAGGAACCTCTATCCCAAGCTCTATCCCCGCCTGGCGGAGATCATCCAGCAGCTGGGGGCCAGCGGCCTCATGGCCCTGCCCGCTGAAGCCGATTTCCGGGGTCCCCTCGGGCCGGCGGTGGAGCGCTATCTCCAGGGCCGCAACGCCGATGCTTGGCACCGGGTGAGGCTCTTTAGGCTGGCCTGGGACATCGCCGTCAGCTCCTTTGGGGGCCGGCAAATCCTTTACGAGCGCTTCTTTTTCGGGGACCCGGTCCGCATGTGGGGAGCCCTTTACCAGAGCTACGACAAAGAGCCCTACCGGGAACGGGTGCGGGCCTTTTTGGAGCGGGCGGAGGAAGGGGAAGTGTGATGGCTCCTTCGACGAAGGACTTCCGGCGGGTCATGGGGCTTTTTGCCACCGGGGTGGCGGTGGTGGCCACCTACGATGGAGGGCATATCCGGGCCGCCACCGTCAATTCCTTCACCTCCATCTCCCTGAACCCCCTTTTGGTGCTGGTGAGCCTCCGTGAGGAGAGCCGCACCGCCGAGGCTATCCGCCGCTCGGAAGGGTTCTCGGTCAACATCCTCCGGGAAGATGGGCTGGCCCTGGCCAACCACTTTGCCGGGAACGCCCAGGAGGGTCTTTCCTTCCAGTTCCTCCCCTTTTCCGGGGGGCCCCGCCTGGCGGGGGCGCTGGCCAGCCTGGGGCTCCGCTTGGAGACCACCTATCCCGGGGGCGATCATCTCCTTTTTCTCGGGCGGGTGGAGGCCCTCCACGAAGGCGAGCCCGGCGGGCCTCTGGTCTTTTGGAAGGGAGGATACCGCCTCTTGCGGGACCCGTCCCTTTCACCCCTGCAGGCGGCCGACCCCTTTGCCCCGCCCATTCCCCCGGAGCCGATCTACCATGAGACATGAGGCCGGGAAAGCCGCGATTGCGGAGAAGAAAGGAGGGTTTCCATGGCATCCTTCCATATCCTGCGGGCCGCGGCAGCGGAACTTTACGTGACGGATCTGGAGCGGTCCCGCCATTTTTACGTGGACCTTTTGGGCTTTGTGGAGACGGAAAAGACGAAAGAGGCCCTTTACCTGAGGGGAGTGGAGGAGTTTTTGCACCATTCCCTGGTGCTGCGGAAAGGGCCCCGGCCTGGCCTGGGGGCCATCGCCTTCCGGGTGATGGGCCCGGAGGAGCTTCCCAAGGCGGAGGCCTTCTTCCGGGAAAAGGGCCTTCCCTGCCGCTGGACCGAAGAAGAAGGGATCAAAGGAAAAACCCTTCGCACCCTGGACCCCATGGGGTTTCCCGTGGAGTACTTTTACGAGATGGCCCATGTGCCATCCCAGCTGAGGGAGTTTCATCGCCATCGGGGAGCAGCCCCCATGCGGCTGGACCATTTCAACCTGCAGGTGCCCGATGTGGATAAAGCCTACCGCTGGTACCGAGAGGAGCTGGGTTTTCGCCTCTCGGAATACACCGAGACGGAAGAGCATCCGCCGCGCCTCTGGGCCGCGTGGCTTTTTCGCAAGCCCAACGTCCACGATGTGGCGTTGATGCAGGGCCCGGAGGCCCGCCTCCATCACGTGGGCTTTTGGGTGCCTGAGCAGAGCCGGGTCCTCTCCGTCTGTGACGTCCTGGCAGCGGCGGAAAAGCACCACGTCATCGAGAGAGGGCCGGGCCGCCACGGGATCTCCAATGCCTTTTTCCTCTATTTGCGGGATCCCGATGGCCATCGGATTGAGTTCTACACGGGGGATTATTCCACCCTGGACCCCGACCTTCCCCCTTTAGGCTGGAAGCTCCACGATCCCCGGCGCCAGACCTACTGGGGAGCTCCGGCCCCGGCTTCGTGGTTTGAAGAAGGGACGGAGATCCTTTCACCCTGAACGTGGAGGTGGAAAGACCTTTCATGGTTGAAAAAGACCTGCTGCGCCTGGAAGATTACGAGCGCTTGAAGCTCATCACCGATCTGGAGGTCTCGCCCGATGGGTCCATGGTGGCCCTGGCGGTGCGCAGTGTCCACCGGAAAGACGATGAATTCCGGGAACATCTCTATGTGGTTTCGTCCCGCGGGGAAGGAGAACCCCATCGCCTCACCCGAGGAAAGGAAGGGGGCCGCCATCCCCGCTGGTCACCGGTGGGCAAGAAGCTGGCCTTTTTGTCGACCCGCCCCTACGACCCGGAACTTAGGGAAAAGGCGGAAGATGAAAGGCGGAAAGGGAAAGAGAAACCGAAAGGAGCTGGAGAAGAGGGGGTGGGGACGAACGCCGAAGAAAAAGAAGAAAAGCCCCGCCCCCAGATCTGGCTTTTGGATCTGGAAAGGGGCGGGGAGCCGCGGCAGCTGACCCTCCATAGGGAAGGGGTGGAGTCTTTCGCCTGGTCCCCTGATGGCCGCTTTTTGGTCTTCAGCGGACGCCAGCCCACTGCGGAGGAAGAAGCCTACCTCAAGAGCACCCGCCAGGATGGCGGCCCCTTTGTTCTGAGTCGGGTGCAGCACAAATACGACGGGCGCGGCTATTTGGATACGGTGCAAAGCCACCTTTTCCTCCTGGATGTGGTGGAAGGAGAGGTGCGCCAACTCACCCAGGGGCCTGCCAGTGAAGGGATGCCCCGGGTTTCTCCCGATGGGCGCTGGATCGGGTTTCTCTCCAACCGCACCGGCGATCCCGACAACAACCACCGCACCGACCTTTGGCTCATCTCCCCCGATGGAAAAGAGGCCCGCCGGGTGACCTTCGGTGACCTTGGGGTGATGGATTTTCGCTTTTCCCCTGCTGGCCGGCAGGTGGCCCTTTTGGCTCGGGAGGAGCCGGAGCGGAGTACCCGGGTCTGGGGGATCTACCTCGTCAACCTGGAGGAGAGCCAGCCCCTGGAAAAACCCCTCGAGGACTATGTGGGGGTGGGGTTTTCCACCATCGGGGGAGTGGTTCCCGATGGGGCACCCCGGGACCCTGCCGCCCACGCCCGGGTTTTTCCCGTCCCGGAGAAGGCCACCCCCTTTAAGAAGCTGACGGCTTCCCTGGATCGGGATGTGCTGGATGTGGGGTGGTTGGGGGAGACCCGCCTTTGGGCCCTGGTGGCCGACCGAGGCCAGGGGCGGCTGGCCACGGTGACGGTCCAGGGGGAGGTGGAGCTGGGGTACCCCTCTCCGGAGGAGACCATCCTCCTGGCCCACGAGAGAGGAGGCACCCTGGCCTTTATCTGGTCCCGGCCGGAAGGGGGGAGGGAGCTGGGGGTTCTCTCGGCCGCAGATCTCCCCCAGGGATCTTCTGCCCGGCTCATCACCGCCTTCACGGCGGTTTACCGGGAGGAGCGCCTCCTTTCCCCCTACCGGCGCATCACCTTCTTGAATTCCGACGGGCAGGAGATCGAAGGTTTCTTTGCCCTTCCCCCCAAAGAGAGCGAGGGGCGGCCGCCCCTTCTCGCCATCCTCCACGGGGGACCCCAGTCCTACGATCAGCCTCGTTTCAGCTTTGAAGAGCAGTACTTTTTAGGACGGGGCTACGCCCTTTTGAAGGTGAATTACCGAGGTTCCATGTCCTATGGGGAGGCTTTCTGCCAGGCCATCGAAGGCCGCTGGGGGCCCATGGAGCATGACGATTTCATCTCCGGGGTGAAGTTCCTTTTGGAAAAGGGCTGGGTGGACCGGGACCGCCTCTTTGTCACCGGTTTTTCCTATGGCGGCATCATGACCAACTGGGCCGTGGGCCACAGCGACCTTTTCCGGGCGGCCGTTTCGGAACACGGGCTCTATGACTACGAAGCGGCTTTCGGCACCGATGATTGCCACCTCTGGTGGCAGTACGATTACGGGGTGCCTTGGCAAAACCGTGACGGTTACCGGGCTTCGTCCCCCAAGTCGGGGATCGCCCACATGAAGACCCCTCTTTTGATCACGGCGGGGCAGGAAGACTGGCGCTGCCCCTTGGATCAGGCGGAGATGCTCTACCTTGCCTTGAAGAAGCGGGGGGTGCCCACGGAGCTGGTGATCTACCAGGGGGAGAACCATGCCATCAGCAAGCCCAAAAGGGCCCTGGACCGCGTCATCCGGATCCTTCGCTGGCTGGAGAGATACGGGGGTCTTCCCATGGAGGATACATCGGCGGAAGGATACCCGGGCTAAAGGATCTTCACCTGGTCCTGAGAGGTCCAAAAGGGCTATAGTACTGGCTAAGGAGGGACCTGAATGAAGCGCAAGATGGCCCTTTTGGTAGAGGATATTTACGAAAACCTGGAGCTTTGGTACCCGGCTTTGCGGCTGCAGGAAGCCGGGTTTGAGGTGGATATCGTGGGGGCGGAAGAAGGGGCGGTCTACAAAAGCAAAGAAGGGTACCCGGCCAAGGCCACCATCGGCATGAAGGAGGCCCTTTCTCAGGCCGCTGAATACCAGGGGCTGGTGATCCCGGGAGGGTATGCGCCCGACAAGATGCGGCGGCGGCCCGAGATGGTGCAACTGGTGAAGACCATCTTTGAAGAAGGAAAGCTGGTGGCCACCATCTGCCACGGAGGGTGGATGCTGGCGGAAGCCGATGTGGTCCGGGGAAAGACCCTGACCTGCGTGCCGGCCATCAAGACCGACATGATCAATGCGGGAGGCAAGTATGTGGACCAGGAGGTGGTAGTGGACGGGAACCTGATCACGTCCCGGACGCCGGCGGACCTTCCGGTCTTTATGAAGGCCATCCTGCAGCATCTGGAGGCCCGGGTATGAGTCTTCTCTGGGAAGATGAGATTCTTTTGGCGCCCGGGCCCACTCCCTTACCCAAAGCGGTGCGGGAAGCGGCCCTCAAGCCCATGATCACCCACCGCAGCCGGGCCTTTGGGGAGCTGGCGGCGGAGGTGCAAGAGGGGCTGCAAAAGCTCCTTTCGGTGTCGGGGCCGGTGGTGATCTACCCCGGTTCTGGCACCGCCGCCCTGGAGGCCAGCATCGTGAATCTTTTGCGGCCGGGCGACAAGGTCCTGGCGGCGGTGATGGGGGTTTTCGGGCAGATCTATGCCGATATGGCGGCGGCCCATGGGGTGCAGGTGCGAACCCTGGTGGTGCCCGACGGAGAAGGGATCCCGGTGGATCTTTTGGAGGCGGAGCTGGAAAAGGAACCTGACATCCGGGCCCTTTTGGTGACCCACAACGAGACCAGCACCGGAGTCCTCACCGACCTGGCGGCGGTGGGGGATCTGGCCCGGGCCAAAGGGGTCCTTTTGCTGGTGGATTCCGTCAGCGGGGCGGGAGGAGCTCCCGTGGATGTGGAGGGCTGGGGAATCACGGCCCTGGCCACGGCCTCCCAAAAGGCCCTTATGGTGCCGCCGGGTTTGGCCATCGTGGCCTTCAACGAAGAGGGAAGGCGGCTTTTGCAGGAAGAGACCATGCCCCGCTACTACTTCGATGCCCGGCCCTTTCTAAAGGGGCTCCCCGAAGGGGATGTCCCCTACACGCCGGCCCTTTCCCTCTGGTACCAGCTGGCGGCCGCCTTGCGGCTGATGGCAGAGGAAGGCTGGACCCAGGTGATGGAGCGCCATGAGAGGGTGGCCCGGGGGGTGCGGGCAGGGCTGAGGGCCCTGGGGCTGAAGATCCTGGCCCCGGAGGAGATGGCTTCTCCTACCGTGACAGCCTTCTACCTGCCGGAAGGGAGAACGCCTCAGGATCTCTTGCCGGCGCTAGAAGGGCGCCATGGGGTGGTGCTGGCCCGGGGCTTGCGGCAGCTGGCGGGGCGGGTGGTGCGCATCAGCCACATGGGTGCCGTGACGGAAACCTCCCTCCGGAGGGCCCTTTTGGCGTTGGGGGACGTCCTTTCCGGCTGGGGGCTGCCTGCCGATGGCCGCCAGGCCCTGGAGGCGGCGGAAAGGGAGTGGAGTCAAAAGACATGGGTCCCCTGA
>JASBVX010000245.1 GCA_029960865.1 Bacillota bacterium
AAGGTGGACTGGCAGCGGGCGCTGAATTGGTGAGGAAAGGAAAAAGGGGTGACGTCCTTGCAACCTGAAGATGTTCGCAAACTTTTGCAGCACATGGAACGGGACACCCTTTCCCTCTACCTGGACACCGACCCCACCAAACCGGAAAACCAGAGGAGACCGGAGGCATTTCGCATCTGGGCCCGCCATGAGCTGAAGAAGCTCCCGGAAAGCATGGCACGCGTCCTGACCCCTAAAGAACAAAAGAACCTGGAAGCCCAAAGCGAAATGCTTTTGAAAGAGCTGGAACTCTTGAAACCCCAGGGGCGCACGTTCGTTTTCTTCTCCTCGCCCCAGTGGCAGCTCTCCGCCTTCTACCAGGCCCGCCTCCACCAAAACAGCCTTCATTTCGGAGCCCCCCATGTGGCCCCTCTCCTGTGGCTTATGGAAGAGTATGCCCGGGCAGCCATCGTCCTCCTGGATCACCAGCAGGCCCGTTTCATGACGGTCCATATGGGCATCACGGAAGGGATTCAGGAAGAGTTTCTCTATCTGGACACGGCCGACTATCCAGAGTATAGCTTGCGGGCTACCCCTATCCCGTCGGGCGAAGGAGCCGTCTACAAGAAGGGAAGTTTTGGGGATGTCTTCGCTCGCCGGGTGGAGGAGCAGGTCCATCGGTTTTGGAGGGATGCGGCCCAGCGGCTGGAGAAGTTCATCCAAGAAGAAGACCCGGTGCTGGTCCTTTTGGCGGGAGAAGACAAAGCCCGCTCCTTCGTGCGGGGCCGCCTTTCCCCGGCAGCCCGGGAAAGGGTTTTGGAGGAAGGCGTTTCCTTTGCTGTGGGGGCTCCGGAACGGGAGATCCTTCTCAAGGCCAAACCCCTTCTCCAGGAGGGAGAGCGGCAGCGGGAAGTACGCCTGGTGGAATCCCTCCTGCAGGAAGTGGCCGCTAAGGGCAAAGCCGACGCCGGCGCCGGGGCGGTCCTCAACCAGCTGCGGGAAGGAAATGTCCGGCTGGTGGCCGCCGCTTGGCCCATCACCCGGGAGGCCATCTACGTCTGCCAGCATTGCGGGGCTTACTTCGAGGAAAGCCATGAGGTGTGCCCTCTTTGCGGCGGGGAGATGACGCGGCGCTCGTTCGCCACTGCGTTGGCGCGGGAGGTCCATCTGAAGAGCGCCCAGCTGGAACTGGTGACGGGGAAGGCGGCGGAGCGGTTGCAGCAGCCGCCGTATGGCCGGGTAGCGGCCCAGCTCCGTTTCTGACCCTGGGTGGAAGCGCTTCTCCTCACTTCCTCCCGGAAATCCGGCAGGGTGTCTTCCAAACGCCCAGGCCTGCCAGCAGGCGCAGCATGCAAAGAATCCAGGCGGAAAACTGCCGGCTGTGATCTTTTTCCCCTTCGCCCGCAGACCTCGGAGCCCCTTTCCCCAGACTCTGTCTGCTTCCAACCGGCCCGCTGGATGATGTTCCCGGTCCACCCTCTTCATGGCATCATGGGGTCAGGAAAGGAGGCAAGATGATGAAGGCAGCCCGTTTGCACCGGTATGATCCCAGGATGGAAGGGCCCACCTTTTTGCACCTCGAAGAAACGGCGGACCCAAAAATCACAGAGCCGGATCACGTTATCGTGCGCATCGGAGGGGCCGGCCTTTGCCGCACCGACCTCCACATCATCGAAGGCATCTGGCGGACGAAGGTGGATGTGGCCCTTCCCTACACCTTGGGCCACGAAAACGCCGGCTGCGTGGAGGAAGTGGGACCAGGCGTAAAAGATTTCAAAAAGGGAGACGCCGTCATCGTCCATCCCCTCATGACCGACGGCACCTGCCCTGCCTGCCGCAAGG
>JASBVX010000015.1 GCA_029960865.1 Bacillota bacterium
GAAGCGGCCCTTTCCTATATTTACGGGATCGGCTGGACTACCTCCCGCAAGATCCTGGCGGAGACAGGCATCGATCCCGACACCCGGGTGCGGGACTTGACGGAAGATGAGGTGGCCCGCCTCCGGGAAACCATCGACCGCAACTATCCCGTGGAGGGTCAGGTAAGGGCGGAACAGCAGCGGAACATCAAACGGCTCATGGACATCGGGTCCTACCGGGGTCTTCGGCACCGCCGGGGTTTGCCGGTGCGGGGACAGCGGACCAAGACCAATGCCCGCACCCGCAAGGGACCCAAGAAGACGGTTGGGGCCAAGCGCAAGAAATAACGCTGGCACCGGATCGGGGTTTCCTGTAAACTATCTTTATGGCCTAAATCCAAACGGGAGTACAGGAGGGATGGCGTCAGCATGGCGAGACAGAGAGGAGCCAGGCCGCGTCGCAAAGAGCGACGCCGTGTGGACCGGGGCATTGCCCACATTCATTCGACCTTCAACAACACCATCGTCACCATCACCGATCCGGCAGGCAACACCATTGCCTGGGGAAGCGCAGGCGCGCGGGGCTTTAGCGGCTCCAAGAAGGGTACGCCCTTTGCGGCCCAGATGGCTGCCGAGGAAGCGGCCCGGGAAGCCCTCGAGGTGGGGATGCGGGAAGTGGAAGTGTACGTGAAGGGGCCTGGCTCGGGCAGGGAAGCCGCCATCCGTGCTCTCCAAGCGGCTGGTTTGGATGTTAGCGTCATCAAGGATGTAACGCCGATACCCCATAACGGTTGCCGCCCACCGAAGCGGCGCCGCGTTTGATAAAGGAGGCATAACGATGGCTCGTTACACAGGGCCGGTGTGCCGTTTGTGCCGTCGCGCTGGAGAGAAGCTGTACCTCAAAGGGGAGCGCTGCTATTCGCCCAAGTGCCCTATTGAGAAAAAAGCCCTTCCCCCAGGGCAACACGGAGCGGCCCGCCGCAAACTTTCGGAATATGGCCTTCAGCTCAGGGAAAAGCAGAAGGTGCGCCAGCAATACGGGGTCCTGGAACGCCAGTTCAGCCGTTACATGCTGAAGGCCCAGCGCTCCCGGGGCGTGACGGGAGCCACCCTTTTGCAGCTCTTGGAACGCCGGCTGGACAATGTGGTCTACCGCTTGGGCTTTGCCAGCTCCAGGAGCCAGGCGCGCCAGTGGGTCCTTCACGGCCATGTGGAGGTCAACGGCCGCAAGGTCAACGTTCCCAGCTACCTGGTGCAAGCGGGGGACGAGGTGGCCATCCGGCAAGGCAGCAAGAAGATTCCCTTCTTCTCCGATGTGGCCCAGGGGATCATCCAGGGGCCCGAGGTGCCCTCCTGGCTGGAAGTGGAACGGGAAGCGCTGCGGGGCCATGTCCTCCATCTCCCCGCCCGCGAAGAGATCGATACGACAGTTCAGGAGAGCCTCATTGTAGAGCATTATGCCCGCTAAGACGGAGGGAGGGACCCTCATGGCCATTCTGGAAACGGAACGGAGCGAAAGGCCCACGGTGCAGCTGGTGCAAAAGAGCGCCGATGGCCGTTACGGCCGGTTGGTGGCGGAACCCCTCGAAAGAGGGTACGGCACCACCCTTGGTAACTCCCTGCGGCGCGTCCTCCTGTCCTCGTTGCCCGGGGCCGCCGTCACGTCCGTGCGCATCGACGGCGTCCTCCATGAGTTCTCCGTGGTTCCGGGGGTAGTGGAGGATGTGGTGGACATTGTTCTCAACGTCAAGCAGCTGGCCTTGCGCCTCCACGGAGAAGGGCCCGTGACGGTGCGGGTGGAAGCGGAAGGAGAAGGGCCCGTCACCGCCGGTGACATCGAGACGGGTCCCGACCTGGAAGTCATCAACAAGGATCTGGTCCTGGCCACCCTCGATGGCGGCCGTCTTTCCATGGAAATGACGGTGGAAAAGGGTCGCGGGTATGTGCCGGCGGAACGGAACAAAAAGCCGGATCAAGCCATTGGCGTGATCCCCGTCGATGCCCTTTTCTCCCCCATCCGCAAGGTGAACTACACCGTGGAGGATACGCGGGTGGGTCGGGTCACCGACTTCGACAAGTTGACCCTGGAGGTGTGGACCAATGGGGCTCTTCAGCCTGAGGAAGCCGTCAGCATGGCTGCGCGCATCCTCCGGGATCACCTGGACCTCTTCATCGGCTTGACGGAGAAGCCGGAGATGCCTCAGGAAAAGGAAGAAGAAGGGCCGCGCCAGAACCAGGAGCTCCTCTCCCTGCCTATCGATGAGCTGGAGCTTTCGGTCCGTTCCTACAACTGCTTGAAGAGGGCCGGCATCAACACCATCGGAGAGCTGGTCAACAAGACCCCTGAGGACATGATGAAGATCCGGAACCTCGGGAAGAAATCCCTGGAGGAAGTGGAGTCCAGGCTGGCGGCCTTCGGCCTCGGCCTCAAGGCTCCTGAAGAATAGGAGGAGCAACCATGGCCACCGTCCGTCTAGGCCGTGCCCGTGATCCCCGCCGTGCGCTGATGCGCGGCCTGGTGACATCGTTTTTCGCCCACGAGGCCATCGTGACCACCGAGGTGAAGGCGCGGGAAACCCAGCGGGTGGCGGAACGGCTGATCACCAAGGCGAAAAGGGGAGACCTCCATGCCCGTCGCCAGGTGGCGGCCTACCTTTTGAGCGAAGACGTCCTGAAAAAGCTTTTCGATGATGTGGCACCGCGGTACAAAGAGCGGCCGGGAGGCTACACCCGCATCATCAAGCTGCCGGCCCGCCGGGGCGATGGCGCGCCCATGGCTCGCCTTGAGCTCATCTAATCCGGTCCCTTTCATCGCCGTGGAGGGCTTGCACCATTCCTTCGGGGATGTGCAGGCCCTTTCCGGCCTTGATCTGACCATTCAGCACGGGGCTTTTGTGGCCATCGTCGGCGGCAACGGTTCGGGGAAATCCACCTTGGCCCGCTGCCTCAACGGCCTTTTGCTCCCCCAACAAGGCAGCGTGACCGTGGCAGGCCTTTCCACCTCCGACCCGGCGGCCCTTCCCGAGATCCGCCGCCGCCTGGGGCTGGTCTTCCAAAACCCCGACAACCAGATCGTGGCTCCGGTGGTGGAAGACGACGTGGCCTTCGGCATGGAAAACCTGGGTGTACCTTATGAAACCATGCGGGAAAGGGTGCCTTGGGCCCTGGAGGTGGTGGGCCTGGAAGGGATGGAGGAGCGGGCTCCCAGCACCCTCTCCGGGGGCCAAAAGCAGCGCTTGGCCATTGCCGGTATCCTGGCCATGGAGCCCCAAGGCATCATCCTGGATGAAGCCACCTCCATGATCGATCCCCAGGGCCGGCGGGAGGTCCTAAGCCTCATCCAGAAACTGAGAAGAGAGCGCTCCATGACGGTGATCTGGATCACCCACCACATGGAGGAGGCCCTCTTGGCGGATGAGGTGGTGGTGCTTCACCAGGGGACGATCGTGGCCCAGGGAAAGCCCGCCCGGGTGCTGGCCCGACCTGATCTGGAGCGATGGAATCTGGTACCCCCTCCCGGCGTCCTTTTGGCCCGGGCCCTCCGGGAAGAGGGTGTGGTGGTTCCGGAGGATGTGGTGACGGTGGAAGGGCTGGTGGATGCCCTTTGTCCCTCCAACTAGAGGAGGTCTTCTTTCGCTACGAGGATCAGGGTCCCTGGGTTCTGGAGGGGATCAGTTTGGAGATCCCCCGGGGGTCAACCCTGGGCATCGCCGGGGGGACAGGTTCCGGAAAGACGACCCTTTTGATGCATCTCAACGGCCTCCTCCTCCCCCAAAAGGGACGGCTGCTGGTCGATGGGGAAGATCCCCACGATCCTCATCTCTCTCGCCAGAAACGGGCCGCCCGCCGTCGCTGGCTCCGCCGCCATGTGGGCCTTGTCTTTCAGTACCCGGAAAACCAGCTCTTCGAAGAAACGGTGGAGAAAGACATCGCCTTTGGGCCCAAGAACCTGGGCTTGCCCGAAGCGGAGATTCAGGCCCGGGTGGAGAGGTCCATGGCGGCCCTGGGCCTCTCCTTTGACCTGAAAGGCCGGTCTCCCTTCCAGCTTTCAGGCGGCCAGATGCGGCGGGTGGCGGTGGCGGGGGTGTTGGCCATGGAGCCCGAGGTGCTGGTCCTGGATGAGCCGACGGCGGGTCTGGATCCTCTGGGGAGGCAGGAGCTCCTGCAGCTCCTTTTGACGTGGAAGAAAGACCACCCCCTCCGCACCATCATCTATGTCTCCCACCGCATGGATGAAATGGCTCTCCTGGCTGAAAGGCTGGTGGTCATCCACCGGGGGAAGATCGTGGCACAAGGGCCGCCCGCCCGGCTCTTTTTGCAGGAGGATCTTTTCCGCTGGGGGCTGGAACCGCCACCGACGGCCCAGCTCCTCTTGGGCCTAAAGACCCGCGGACTTGAAGCGCAGGTGGATCGTCTCGATCCGCGGGAGGTGGCGCTGGCCATCGCCCGGGCCCGCCAGAAAGGAGCGCCATGTGGCAAGGCCTGACCCTCGGCCAATACTGGCCCGGCCATAGTTTCCTCCACCGCCTGGATCCCCGCACCAAGATCCTGGCTGTGGGGCTCTTGATCGTGGCCCTCTTCGGCACCCGCAGCCTGACGGGCTACGGCCTTGTGGCCCTCCTCCTCTTTTGGAGCACCTTCCTGGCCCGGCTCCCCATCGCCAAGCTCTGGCGGGGCCTTCGCCCCATCCTGATCTTGGTGCTGGTGACGGCCCTCATCAACATCTTCACGTTGCCCGGAGAGGTGTGGACACGCATGGGCCCTCTGACCATCACCCGGGAAGGGGTGGAAATGGCCATCCTCCTTTCCCTCCGGCTGGTCCTCCTCGTTTGGGCCACCACCCTGATGACCCTGACGACGGCTCCCCTGCAGCTGACCGATGGTCTGGAAACGCTCTTCGCTTTCTTAAAGAAGGTGCGGGTGCCGGTGCATGAGATGGCCCTGATGATGGCCATCGCCTTGAGATTCATCCCCACCCTTTTCGAAGAAGCTGATCGCATCCAGAAGGCCCAGATGTCCAGGGGAGCCGATTTCGAGTCGGGATCCCTTCCGCAAAGGGTTAAAGCCCTTTTGCCCCTCCTGGTCCCTCTATTCGTATCGTCCTTTCGCAGGGCTGAGGAGCTGGCCCTCGCCATGGAGGCCCGCGCCTACACGGGAGGGAAAGGGAGAACCCGCTACCGGCGGCTCCGTTGGACCGTCCGCGATACCCTTTCCCTGGCCCTGGTCCTCCTGGTGGGGGCGGGGGCCTTTGCTCTGAAGGCGGTGGGCTTTTGAGACCCTACCTTCTCGTGGTGAGTTACTGGGGAAGGCCCTTCCACGGGTTCCAGATGCAGCGGGCGGCCCAGCCAACGGTCCAGGGTCATCTGGAAAGGGCCCTTTCCCACATCGAAGGTAGGCCGGTCCGGATCCGGGCCGCGGGCCGCACCGATACCGGCGTTCATGCGGCCGCCATGCCGGTCCGCATCGATATTTCCCGGGAAATGTCGAGGAGGAAATGGCTGCTGGCCCTGCACGGGCTCCTTCCGCAGGAGATCCAGATCCGGGATATCCAGGAGATCCCCGCCGATTTCGATCCCCGCTTCGATGCCCTGAGGAAGACCTACGTCTATTGCCTCTGGCTGGGGGAAAGGACCCCCTTCTGGGCTCCCTACGCGACACCGTGGCCCTTTCCCCTGGACGAAGAAAACCTGGCGAAAACCCTCTTCCTGCTGGAAGGAACCCGCGATTTTCGCGCCTTTGCCAGGGCCCACGGGAAACGAGGCCGGACCCTGCGCAGCCTCACTGCCCACTGGGGACGGAAGGGTCAGCTGGTGGCCCTTTACTTCGCAAGCGACGGCTTCCTCTACCGCATGGTCCGGTCCCTGGCAGCCGCCGTCCTGGCGGTACAAAGAGGGCGCCTTTCCTTGGACGACCTTTCCGCCTACCTGGACCCAAAGGGCCCTTCCTTTCCCTGGACAGCCCCCTCGCAGGGCCTCACCCTTTTACAGGTGGACTACCCTGACCGGGTGATCGCCGACCTGGCCTTCCGCACCACCTTCCTGCCCCGCCCCGCCATTCAAGATGTTTAGCATAAGGGGGAACTACCGAAGACGAAGGAGCGGCGATGGGGCGAAGCGAAGGCGGCGCTTCCCTTTCGTTGGTGGGGCCGGTGGCTGTCTCCATTCTGGCGGCAGGCTTCGCAGGAGGTTCAGCCGTGCAGTTCCGAAGGAGGAGCTATGGTGGGAGCAGCCCGCGCCTACCTAGGGGATGCCCCCTACTGGATCGCCTTTCCGGGACTCTTTATCTTCTTTACGGTGCTGTCCATCCGCCTCTTGGGCGACGCCCTGCGGCGGTGAGAAAGATGGCGCCCGGAACGGAGAACCCAAAATCTCCTTGACACGGTCCCTTTTTCGTTCCTAGAATATCTTCGCGTCTTTTTGCGGAAATGGGGAGAAACGATGCAGAAGACCTATTATCCCAAGGCAGGGGAACGCCAAGACACCTGGTATGTCATCGATGCGGAAGATATGGTCCTGGGTCGGTTGGCCAGCGAGGTGGCCCGCATCCTGCGGGGGAAGCATAAGCCCACCTACACACCGGGAGTGCCCGGGGACCATGTCATTATCGTCAATGCCGACAAGATCCGGCTGACGGGCAACAAGCCCCAGACCAAGATCTACCGCCGCCACAGCGGCTATCCCGGGGGCCTGAAGACGGTGACGTTCTCCACCCTCATCGCCACTCGTCCGGAGAGGGTGCTGGAACATGCCGTCCGGGGGATGCTCCCCAGGGGGCGGATGGGGCGCCAGCTTTTCCGCCGCATGCGGGTGTATGCGGGGCCCCAGCATCCCCATGAGGGGCAAAAGCCGGTGGCTTTGACCCTGGAACACTGCAGAGCCAGGTCATAGAGGAGGAAATGAATGTGCCCACATTGGTCCAGTATTGGGGTGTAGGGCGGCGCAAGGAAGCGACGGCCAGGGTGCGCGTGGTGCCGGGAAGCGGTCGAATTCTCATCAATGGCCGGACGCTGGAAGCTTACTTTCCCACGGAATCTTTGCGCGGCTATGCCGTCGAGCCTCTTCGGGAGCTGGAAGGGGCGTCCGGTCGTTACGACGTCCATGTGCGGGTGCAGGGAGGCGGCCTCCATGGGCAGGCGGGGGCTGTACGCCTGGGTTTGGCCAGGGCCCTCACCCATGCCGATGAGGAAGTCCGGCCGCTTCTGAAAAGGCACGGTTTTCTTACCCGCGACGCCCGCATCAAGGAGCGGCGCAAGTACGGGCTGAAAAAGGCCCGCAAAGCTCCCCAGTTCTCCAAACGCTGACCGGTCCCGGGTCAAGATTCCCCGCCTCCGCTCATACATAGGGGGCGGGGGATCATGGTGTTGGTGCCGCCACAGAAGCTTTTCCTGGGATTTCTTCTGCTCCTTTTGGTGGCGGTCCTTCTCGACGGCCAGGCCCAGACCCTAGAAGCATCGGGCCAGGGCAAGGCAACTCTGCGGGAAAGCCCCTTTCTGCAGGGGAAGCGGATCCTTCTGGACCCTGGCCACGGTGGTGACGATCCCGGGGCCGTCCAGAACGGCATCCGGGAAAGCGACCTCAACGGGGATATCGCTCAGCAGTTGGCGCGATTCCTGGAAGAGGCGGGAGCAGAGGTTCTCTTCACGCGGGTCGAGGGCGGCCCTGTCCCCTCGCCCCGGGAACGGATCCAGCTCATGGAAAGCCTCCACCCCGACATTATCGTCAGCATCCACTGCAATGCCTTCCCGTCCCCCATCTGGAGGGGAGCCCAGACATTCTACAACCCTGAAGCCAAGGACCCCAGGAGCCGAGAGCTGGCCCTGCATATCCAGGAGACCCTCAGACGCCTCACCCCCACGACTCGCCATGCCAACCGGGGCATCAATCACTACATCTTGAAGGCGGCCCAGGTTCCTGCGGTCACGGTGGAGCTGGGCTTTCTCACCAACCCTGAAGATCTGGAACTTCTGCAGTCGGCATCTTACCGCCGCCGGGCCGCCTTCGCCATCTTCCTGGGCATCGCCCATTTCTTCGCCCAAAGCCCTCTGCCGGCGGGAGAAGGGTGACACTGGGACGGCAAGGTCATCTCTGATACCATCAAAAGGCGGAGGTCTCTTCCTATGTATAAAAAAATTCTAGTGGCCAACCGGGGTGAGATTGCCGTCCGGGTGATGCGAGCGTGCCGCGACATGGGCATCCGCACCGTGGCTGTCTATTCCGAAGCCGACCGCGACGGCTACCATGTCCAGTTTGCCGATGAAGCTTACCCGATCGGGCCGGCCCCAGCCACGGAGAGTTACCTCAACGTCTCGGCCCTCATCGATGTGGCCAGCCGGGCTCAGGTGGATGCCATCCACCCCGGATACGGGTTTCTGTCGGAGAACGCCTACTTCGCCGCTGTATGCCGCACCTGGGGGATCGATTTTATCGGTCCCGATCCTGCCGCCATTCAGCGCATGGGGGACAAAGCCCAGGCCCGCCGCCTGGTGAAAGAGGCCGGGGTTCCCGTGATGCCTGGGAGCGACGGTGCCCTGGAGGATATGTCCCAGGGCCGGGAGGTGGCGGAAAAGATCGGGTATCCGGTCCTGGTGAAGGCGGCCGGAGGAGGAGGAGGCAGGGGCATCCGGGTGGTGGAAAAACCTCAAGATCTGGAGGGGGCGCTGGAGGCGGCGGCCCGGGAGGCAGCTAACTCCTTCGGCATGGCGGAAGTGTACGTGGAGAAATATATCCCCAATCCCCGCCACGTGGAGGTCCAGATCCTGGCAGACAGCCATGGGCGCACCATCAGCCTTTTCGAACGGGATTCTTCCATCCAGAGGCGACGGCAAAAGCTCATCGAAGAGTCCCCCAGCCCCTTCCTGGATGAGGAGCTGCGCTGGGCCATGTCGGAGGCGGCCATCCAGGTGGCCCAGGTAGTCCGGTACAAGAACGCGGGGACAGTGGAATTTTTGGTGGATCAGGACGGCAGCTTCTACTTCATCGAGATGAATACCCGGCTGCAGGTGGAGCATCCCGTGACGGAAGCCGTTCTCGGGGTGGACCTCGTGCAGGAACAGATCCGCATCGCCATGGGGCAAGCCCTCTCCTGGCGCCAGGAAGACTTGCAGCCAAGAGGTTCCGCCTTTGAATTCCGCATCAATGCGGAAGATCCCTACAGGGGCTTCATTCCTTCGCCGGGAAAGGTGGAAAGCCTGCGCTGGCCCATGGGGCCGGGGGTGCGGGTGGACGAAGGGATCGCTGCCGGCCTGCCCATCCACCCCTACTATGATTCCCTTATGGGGAAACTCATCGTGTGGGGGGCGGACCGGGAAGAAGCTTTGCGGCGAGCGGAGCGGGCCTTGGGGGAGCTGGCGGTGGAGGGAATCCGGACGACCGTTCCCCTGTACCGGGAGTTGGTGCGCCACCCTGACTTCCAGCGGGGCACCTACCATACCCGCTGGCTGGAGGAGGTTTTCCTCGCCCGCGTTGCGCGCTGAGGAGGGATGGCATGGCGGTTCCGGCTCTCTATCAAGAACCCCTGGGGGAAGGGGTGGTCCGCTGCCACCTCTGTCCCCATCAATGCCTTTTGCGCCCGGGAGACGAAGGTCTTTGCCGAGTGCGGAGAAACGTGGACGGGGTCCTTTTGGCCGAGGGCTACGGGCGCATGGCGGCCGTCTCCGTGGAGCCGGTGGAGAAAAAACCTTTCTATCATTTCCACCCCGGCACCTGGACCCTCTCCCTGGGCACCTTCGGCTGCAACATGTCCTGCAATTACTGCCAGAACTGGACCATCTCCCAGCGGGGAAGCGGTGAAGGGGAACC
This sequence comes from Bacillota bacterium, assembly GCA_029960865.1. Taxonomy (GTDB): domain Bacteria; phylum Bacillota; class Sulfobacillia; order RBS10-35; family RBS10-35; genus RBS10-35. The sequence goes on from JASBVX010000015.1 coordinate 9,777, forward strand.
TTTCCTCGGACGGCAAGAGGTGGAGGCCCAAATTCAGGAACTGAAAGCGCGCCAACCCCTCTTGCGCTCCATCGTCTTCACCTTCACGGAACCCACCGTCTCTATCGAGTATGTCCGGGACGTGGCCGCAGTGGCGCGGGAGAAGGGGCTTTTCGTCCTCTTGAAGACCAATGGGTTTCTTTCGCGCCAGCCCTGGGAAGAGCTTTTGCCTCTTCTCGATGGGGCCAACATCGATCTCAAAGGCCTGCGGGATGAGTACTACGTGCGCCAGCTGGGAGGGCGGGTCGGGCCGGTGATGGAGAACATCGCCCGCGCCGTGGAAGCAGGTCTCCACGTGGAGATCACCACGTTGCTGGTACCCGGCGACTTCGACCGCGTGGAAGAGGTGGAGGCCATTGCCCGCTGGCTGGCGGGGTTGAACCGGGACCTTCCCCTGCACCTGCCCCGCTTCTACCCCGACTTTCAGCGGGGAGGGGCCCCTGCTCCATGGAACCTCCTGGATGAAGCCCGGAAGGCGGCCCAAGAGCATCTCCACCACGTGTACATTCCCGGTTCGCCCCTTCCCGCCGCCGGCGACACGTTCTGCCCTGGATGCGGCACCCCCCTCCTTCGGCGCAGAGGCTTCCGGGTGGAACCCACCACTTTTCTGGAAGAGGTGGCGGGGGGTTCCTATCGGTGCGGCGCCTGCCATGCACCCCTCGCCCTCAAGGGTTCCCTGGCCTCGCCCATTGCCCGCACCCCAGGGTTATGAAATGATGGATGTGCCGCCTCAGGCGGCGCGACAACTCCATAACGGCGGCAAAAGGGTGCCCCATATACATGGGGAGAATAGGGAAGTCCGGGGAGTGCCCCACGGGCACGGAGCCGGCGCGGCCCCGCCACTGTAAGCGTCGTGACGGCTGCCTGCAAGGACCCACTGCCCGAAAGGGCGGGAAGGGGCAGGCAGAGACGCAAGCCAGGAGACCTGCCCTTTTGCTTCGGTACACCTCGCGCGGGAAGGAGGATGGCCGGTTGGCCCTCATGGCTTTTTCTTGGGTAGACCCGGCGCGTGCCGGGTTTTTTTGATCCCTCATGTCCATTTTCCCTGTGATAAGGAGGTGCCCTTTCCAGTGAAACGAACCCGTCTGCTGTCCATTTTGCTGCTCCTTCTTCTCATCACGGCGGCTGCTTGTGGCCAGGCCCTCGCCCCCGTGGCGCGAACGGAAACGCCCGCCCAAGGGGAAGACCGTTTCCTCTTTCCCGTCACCGTCACCGACGATCTGGGAGAAACCCTGACCTTCGAACAGCCTCCGCAGAGGATCGGGGCCTTTGTGCCCAGCGCCACCGACCTCCTTCTGGCCCTGGGCCTGAAAGATCGCATTGCCGTGGTGGATGCCTACAGCGCCGCTCAGTTCCCGGAAGTGGAAGGAATTCCCCAGACGGATACCTACAACATTGATTTTGAGGCTCTGGCGGCCCAAAACCTGGACTTGATCCTGACCCTCCCCGGCCAGTACCTGGACCGGATGTGGGAACTGGGGCTGAAGGTCTATGTTCTCCAACCAAGCGACATCGACGGGATTTACCGCAACTTTCTGAACCTCGGGAAGGTTTCGGGGATCCCTGAAGAGGCCCGGCAGGTGGTGGACGGACTTCAACAAGCGGTTCAGGCGGTGATGGAGCAGGCGGCCTCCATCCCGGATGCCGAGAAGCTGACCGTCTACGCCGAGAATTGGAACGATCCCATCTATGCTGCCGGCGCCGGGTCCTACACCGATGCCCTCATTCGCGCCGCCGGCGGGAAGAACATCCTCTTCGACAGCGAAACCCCCTGGCCCCAGGTAAGCGCTGAAGAAGTCATCGCCCGCGCCCCCCAGGTGATCCTGGTGACGGCGGGCGACCCGGGAGGCCGAGAATTGGTGGAGGGCACCCGCCCCGGGTGGCAGTCGGTGCCGGCGGTGGCCGACCGCCGCGTCTACGTGGTGCCCGATGAGCTCATCAGCCAGCCGGGCAGCCGGGTAGGGGAAGCCGTCCAGTTCCTCTACCAGCTCTTCTATGGGGGAGAAGGCCGCTGATGGTGTGGCGGCCTTCTCCCCCTTCCTTTCTGGGCGCCCTGGCCCTCCTCCTTGGAGCTGCCCTCCTGGTGGCCATCCACGTGGGAGGTGTCCTCATCCCCTGGCGGGACATCTGGCAGATCCTCTTCCAGGGCCCCCGGGGCCAGGGGCCCCTGGGGGACATCCTCTGGCAGATCCGCCTGCCGCGGATCCTCCTGGCGGCGGCGGTGGGGGCAGCCCTGGGCGGAGCCGGGACCCTCTTTCAGGGTCTTTTCCGCAATCCCATGGCCGACCCTTACGTCATCGGTGTCTCCAGCGGGGCTGCCCTGGGAGCCGCCCTCTACATGGTGGTCCTCTGGCACACCGGCTGGGCTTTGGGTCTGCCGGGCCTCGCCTTCCTGGGCGCCGCCCTTACCCTTCTCCTGGTCTACGGCCTTTCCCGCCAAAACGGCCATGTGCCCGTCACCTACCTCCTCCTGGCAGGGGTGGCCGTCTCCTCCTTCCTGGCGGCCCTGGTGGCGCTTCTGGTCTATTTCTACCCTGAGAACTTGCGTTCCCTTTATTTCTGGCTGTTGGGGAGCTTCGCCGGCGCCACCTGGCAGCGGCTGGCCTGGGCCCTCCCCTACATCGCCGGCACCCTTTTCCTGGGCCACCTCTTTTTGGTCCGGCCCCTGAATCTCCTCCTGGCGGGGGAGGAACAGGCTCACCACCTGGGGCTGGCGGTGGAAAAAGCCAAACGATGGATTCTGCTGAGCGGCGCCTTTCTCACCGCCGTGGCCGTGGCCCTTTCGGGGATGATCGGCTTTGTAGGGCTGGTGGCTCCCCATGCGGTACGGCTTCTGGTAGGGCCTGACCATCGCCGCGTCTTTCTCGGGAGCGCCTTTTTGGGGGGCACCTTCATGGTCCTGGCCGATTCCCTGGCCCGCACCCTTCTTTCGCCCCAGGAGCTGCCAGTGGGGATCGTCACCTCCCTGGTGGGATCTCCCTTCTTCCTGTACCTCCTC
>JASBVX010000016.1 GCA_029960865.1 Bacillota bacterium
GCCAGAGGCCGGCGCTTTTGGAACGTTCCGAAGGGTTTGACGGGTGAAGCGCTTCTCCCTGGAAGGATCGCCCCTTTCCTTTGCCGTGGTGGGGTATCCTGTGGCGCAAAGCGTCTCTCCCGCCATGCATCAGGCCGCCTTTGCCGCCTATGGGAGCCCCCATACCTATGGCCGGGTGGCCCTTCCTCCCGAGGGCTGGGAGGATTTCTTCCACAAAACCCCCCATGCCGGCCTCAACATCACCATTCCCCATAAGGAGCGGGCCTTTCAAAGCGCGTCTTGGCCCTCTTCTCTGGTCAGGGAGCTCAAGGCGGCCAATGTCCTTTCTCGGCTAGAGGAAGGCTGGGCAGCGGAAAACACCGATGCCCTGGCCCTCAAGACCCTCTTTCTCGAGGATTATGGCCCTTTTATGGAGGGGCCTGTTCTTCTTTTGGGAACCGGGGGGGCGGCCCGGGCGGCCTTCTGGGCCTTGAAGGAAGGAGGGGCGCGGGAGATCTGGGTGCGGGCCCGGGACCGGGAAAAGGCCCGCAGCTTTCTCGCTTCGTTTGAAGGATCGTTAGAGCTGCAGGGGACTGCCTTGGGGTGGGAAGACCCCTTTTCCCTGGAACCGGTGAGTCTGGTGGTCCAGGCGACGCCTGTGGGCATGGCGGACCCTGGGGAAAGTCCTCTCGAGGAAAAGGTTTTCCCGAAGGGGAGGGGAGGCAAGGCCATCCTGGATCTGGTGGTCCACCGGCAGATGCCTGAGCTGGGCCGGGTGGCCCTGGCCCAGGACTGGCACTACGAGGACGGTCTTCGTATGCTGGCCTTGCAGGCAGCTCTTTCGTGGGAGGTATGGTTCGGAATCCGGGGCCCCTTGCCCATCATGCGGAGGGCAGCCGAGAAAGCTTTGGGACGGGAAGGATGGTAGGGTTTGCTGCGCTATCTTACGGCAGGGGAGTCCCATGGGCCGATGCTCCTTGGCATTTTGGAGGGCTTGCCCGCGGGGATCCCCCTGGACGCCTCCTTTGTCGACGGCTATCTAGTGCGGCGCCAGGGAGGATACGGCCGGGGAGGCCGCCAGAAAATCGAAAAGGACCGGGTGCAGATGGTGGCGGGGGTGCGCCATGGGGAAACGCTGGGGAGTCCCCTGGGTTTTCTTTTGGAAAATAGGGATTTTGCCCACTGGCAGGGCGTGATGGATCCCGAAAAAGAGGCCCTGGATAAAGAGAAAAGGGCCCGGCGAAGGGTGAAAGAGCCCCGCCCGGGCCATGGCGACCTGGTGGGGGGTCTGAAGTACGACCGGGCCGATCTGAGGGACATCCTGGAGCGGGCCAGCGCCAGGGAAACGGCCATGAAGGTGGCCCTGGGGGCGGCGGCCCTTCGCTTTTTAGAAGAGCTGCAGGTCCACGTGGCGGGCTATGTGGTGGCCATGGGGCAGGCCGCCATGGCTCGGGAGGAACTGGAGGGGCTTTCTTTTGCGGAGCGCAGGAAGGGGGCGGCGGAGTCCCCCGTCTATTGCCCCTCTCCCGAAGCTTCTGATGCCATGGTGGAGGCGGTGAAGGAAGCAGCCCGCCGCAACGACACCCTGGGGGGCCAGGTGGAAGTGATGGTGGTGGGCCTCCCTCTCGGTTTGGGAAGCCACATAGCCGCGGAGCGGCGCCTGGAAGGCCGCCTAGCCTCGGCCCTCATGGCCCTTCCGGCGTCAAGGGGGTGGAGGTGGGCCTTGGGTTTGCGGCAGGCGCCGCTATGGATCAGGCACGTCCGATCTACGGGATCGGGGCCAGAAGGCAAGGAGGCTACGGGCGAATGGGAAACCGGCCGGAGGTCTGGAGGGGGGCATCACCAACGGGATGCCCCTGATCCTCCGGCTGGCCATGAAACCCCTTTCCACCCTGACCCATCCCCTTCCCACGGTGAACATCGAGACGAAAGAGGGGGCGAAAGCAGCGGTGGAGCGGACCGACGTGGCGGCCGTGCCGGCCCTTTCGGTGGTGGCGGAGGCGGCGGTGGGACTGGTTTTGGCCGATGCAGTCCTGGAGAAGCTGGGGGGCGACAGCCTCAAGGAAGTGAAGCGGAATCTGGAGGGTTTCCTTGACCAGATGGAGACGCATCCCCCGCGATGAAAGGCCATCTGATCCTCCTTGGGCTTCCGGGGAGCGGGAAGACCACCCTGGGAAAGAAAGTGGCGGAGCTGGCAGGTGCTCCCTTTTTCGATACCGATGAAGCCATCCGCCGCCGGACGGGGAAGACCATCGGGGAGATTTTCCGGGAAGAGGGGGAGCTTTTCTTTCGCCGCCTGGAAACGGAGGCGCTGCAATCCATTCCCGAAAAAGGAGGCTGGGTGGTGGCGCCGGGCGGGGGAGCCTTCTTAAAGGAAGCCAACCGGAAGCTTTTCCAGGGAAAAGCCCTTTTCCTCTGGCTGGATCCGCCCCTTCCCGTGATGGCCCAGAGGCTTGCCTCCTCGTTGGCGGAGCGCCCCCTTCTGCAGGAGGGACCGTTGGAAGAGCGCCTGGAGAGGCTGTGGGAAGAAAGGGCTCCCCTCTATCGGGCCCTCAGCCAAGCCTATTACCGGCCCAACGGTAACCTGGAGGAAGATGCGGTGGCCATCTTGCGCCTTTGGGAGGAGCACCATGGGTGAGCCATGGCAGCTGGAGGCGCAGCTTCCCGGCCGGGATGTCCGGCTCAAGGCGGTGGCCGGAGGCGGACTTCTGGCGGATCTTTCCCCCTTTCTTCCCCAAGATGCTTCCGTCCTTTTCTTGGTGACCAGCCCGCCCCTTTGGGAGCTCTATGGAGAGGTTCTCGTGAAAGCTCTCCAGAAAAGGGGCTTTCCTGTAGGCAAGGGCTTTCTTCCCGATGGGGAGGCGGCCAAAAACCCGGAATCTTTGGCGAATCTCTATGAAGAGGCGCTGGCCGTTGGCCTGGATCGGGAGGGGCTTCTTTTGGCCCTGGGAGGAGGAACCGTCCTGGATGCAGCAGGCTTCATGGCGTCCACCTACCTGCGGGGCATCCGGAGCATCTACCTTCCCAGCACCCTTCTCAGCCAGGTGGACGCGGCTTTGGGGGGGAAGACGGCCATCAACCTTCCCAAGGGGAAGAACCTGGTGGGCACCTTCTACTGGCCCGAGGGGATCCTTTGCGATGTGAGGCTTTTGAGAAGCCTTCCCGCCCGCCTCTTTGCCGAGGGAATGGCGGAGGCCATCAAACACGGACTAATATCAGGGGCTCCTTATTACGATATACCCCTTGAGGGCAGGACCAAGCTCCTACGCCGGGAGGAAGAAAGCCTTCAGGCTCTTGTGGCAGGGTCCCTGGCCATCAAAGGGGCGATCGTGTTGGAGGATCCATGGGAGAAGGGAAAACGCCGCCACCTCAACCTTGGCCATACCGTGGCCCACGCCTTGGAGGCCGCCGCCGGCTACGGCGCCTTCAGCCATGGGGAAGCCGTCGCCATGGGGCTGGTGGCGGAAGGACAGCTGGCCCTGAGGGTGGGAACCGGATGGAGCGCGGCCGAGCAAAAGGGGCTTTTGGAAAGGCTGCAGGCCTGGTCCCTTCCCACGGGCCTCCCCCGGGATCTTCTCCCCAAGCTCCCGGCCTTTTGGCAAAGGGACAAGAAGAAGCACCATGGGCGCTTGCGCTGGGTTCTCCCGATGCACCCCGGAGCCCTTCAGGAACGGGACGATCTCCCCGATGGGGAGGTTCTCAAGATCCTGGAGGAGGTGGCGACGTGAGTTTTCGCAGCTCATGGGAACACCTCCTCCAGGCTTGCCAGGCGGCTGCCGGCACCATGGAGTACTGCGCCGCGGAGCTGGAAGGCACCGCGGAAGGGAAAGGCCTCAGCCGGCGCCTGTACCAGCAGGCCCAGGATCTTAGGGAGGCCCTTTCCGGGATGGGCCGCTGGCAAGAAGAGCTGGAGCGCTGGGATGGCCGGCTCAGCCAGAGTTTTAGCATCGTGCGGGCCCAAGAAGAAGAGCGCCGGCGCCTGGCCCGGGACATCCACGATGGGCCGGCCCAGCTTCTCGCTAACGTGGTCCTGCGGATCGATGTGAGCCAGAAGCTCTTGGCCATCGATCCCAGCCGAGCCGTCTCGGAGATGGAGCAGCTGAAGCAGCTTTTGCGCCACAGCCTCCAGGACGTGAGAAAGATTATCTTCGATTTGAGGCCCATGGCGTTGGATGATCTGGGTCTTTTGCCGGCCCTTAGGAGCTACCTCAGCACCGCCAGCCAGCAGCACCACTGGACTTTTGATATGCGGGTGCAAGGGGAGGAGCGGCGGTTTCCGCCCGAGATGGAGGTGGCCCTTTTCCGTATTGTCCAAGAAGCCCTAAGCAATGTGGCCAAACACGCCGATGCTCATCATGTGAGCCTGACCTTGAGGTTTGGGCCCCAGGAACTGGAGCTCCACCTAGTGGACGATGGGGTGGGGTTTGATCTGAAGAAAGCCCAGGGGCAGGGAGGATTCGGCCTCATCAGCATGAGGGAGCGGGCGGAACTTCTGGGAGGCCAGCTGCAGATCCTCACCCGCCCCGGGGAAGGGACGACCGTCAAGGCGAAGGTTCCTTACGGAAAGGAAAAGGAGGGAAGACCATCATGACCCTGCGGGTGGCCATTGCCGATGATCATCCTGTGTTCCGGCAGGGGTTGCGGAAGGTTCTGGAGCTGGGGGGTGATGTGGAGATCGTGGGAGAAGCCCGCGATGGGGAGGAGGCCCTCTCGCTTTCCAGGAGGGAAAAGCCCGATGTCCTCCTCCTGGACCTCACCATGCCCAAGATCAGCGGGGTGGAGGTGGCTCGCCTCCTAAAGGAAGAGATGCCGTACCTGGCCATCCTGGTTCTCACCATGCACGACAGCGAAGATTACCTCTTGGAAGCGGTGGAGGCCGGCGTGGACGGTTATGTCCTCAAGGATGTGGAGCCAGGAGAACTGAAAAGGGCCCTGCGCCTGGTGCAAAGGGGAGAGCGCTACCTGCACCCGGCGGTGGCTCCCAAGCTGATGACCGGTTATCACAGGCGGGCCCGCATGGAGAAGAGAGGGCCCGATCCTTTGGAGATTCTCAGCGAAAGGGAGTGGGAGATTCTCCAACTCCTCGTGAAGGGCTTTGGCAATAAAGAGATCGGAGAAGCGCTTTTCATCAGCGAAAAGACGGTAAAGAACCATGCCACCAGCCTCTTTCGCAAGCTGGGAGTCCAGGGGCGCTCCCAGGCTATCCTGGAGGCGATCCGCAGGGAGTGGGTGAAGGTGAGCTGAAGGGGACTTCATTCCCGGGGCAAAAGGCGAGGAGGCCTATGGCAGTTAAGCAAGAGGGTCTGTATGGTCCAGGCACGGAGGCGAAGGGCATGGATGGCTGGCGGAAAGAAGATGGACAGGGCACAGTGGAATATGCCTTTATCCTCATGGTGGTGGCTTTTGTCCTCTTGGCCGGTTTCGGCCTTTTGGGCGACACCGTGTCTGCCTTTTTCCAAGCGACGGGAAATCTTCTGCAATCTCTCCTCCCCTGACCCCCTGACATAAGTCCCAAAAAAGAAGCTTTCATTTCAGGATTCTTTTCCCCCTCTTTTAGGACTTGACCCCCATGGGAGCATCCCTTTCCACCTCCTACACTCTCCTTAACTCTTGACGGAAGGGGGGTGCGCGAGATGATGGAACTTTTCACGCGGCTCTATCTTTGGTGGAAGCGGGAGGAAGGCCAGGGGATGGTGGAATACGCCCTGATCCTGGCGGCCATTGCCGTGGTGGTGATCGGGGTGTTGTACGCGCTGGGCGGGGATATTAATGCGTTGTTCCAAAACGTCCAAACCGAATTAACAAGGGACCAGACCCCATAGACAATCGCGCCCATATTAAGGAGACACCGCCATGTTCCAGAGGAAGGAGGATCAGGAAAGGAAGCGCCAGAGCTCCGATGCCGGACAGGCCGTCGTCGAGTTCGCGCTGGTGCTGCCCCTTCTCCTGGTCCTCCTCCTGGGCATTCTGGACTTCGGCCATCTCTATAGCCAGGTTTCCATCCTGCAGGGAGCCGCCCGGGAAGGGGTCAGGGAAGCGGTGCTGGGAGGAACGCCTGCCCAGGTCCGGGACAAGGTGGAACGGGCAGCCACGGGCCTCGAGAAGCAAAAGATCCAGGTGGTCATGGATCGGGATACAGTCGAGCGGCTCATCACGGTGGAAGTGAAGTATCCAGCGGAATCGATCACAGGTTTTTTTCCTTTGCGGGGACTTTATCTGCGGGCGACGGCGGCCATGACTTACGACCGCGGCCCATGAGGGGAGGGCACATATGGGTGGGAAGCAAGGCGAGCGCGGGAACGTGGCGGTCCTGGTGGCGGTAGGGATGGCTTTTCTTTTGGGGAGCGCCGCCCTGGGAGTGGATGTGGCGGAAGCCTACCGGGTGAGAAATCACCTGGAAGATGTGGCAACGCTGGCGGCTCTGGCGGGCGCCCAGGTTCTTTATAAAGGAGAAGATGCGGCCAGAGCGGCTGCGCAAGCTACCGCCGGGGGCGGCACCCTGGGGTCGGAGGTGGATGTGACAGGCGTCCAGGTTTTTGTGGAGTCGTCGCGGCAAGGAGGGCCCAAGGATCAGGTGCGGGTGAAAGCAGAGGGAGTGGCCCATTTCCGCTTTGCGCCAGCCCTTGGGTATCAGGAGCAGGCCCTCTCCTTTGAAGCAGCGGCCCGGGCGGGCCGCCTGCAAGGCCTTAGCGGGGTGGTTCCCCTTGGCATCCAGGATCAGGTGCTGGAGTTCGGAAAGGTCTATGAGCTGAAGTCCGATAACCCCATCTACCCCGGCAATTTTGGGGCCCTGGCGCCAGGAGACTTCGGGGCCAGCGAATACGAAAAGCTGATTCGGGAGGGTTACAACGGCTATCTCCAGGTGGGAGATCAGCTCTACACAGAACCGGGCAATATGAAGGGACCCACCAAAAAAGGCATCCAGGCCCGCATCGCCAAAGATCCGGACGCCACCTGCGAGACGGTGCAGCCCAATTCTCCCCGGATCATCTATGTGCCCGTGGTGGATTTCAGCCAGGCCAAGGGACGCTCTCAGGTCCCTATCCTGGGGTTTGCCGCCTTCTTCCTCATCGGCACCGACGATGGGGCCACCGTGACGGGATGCTTCTTGCGCATGGCGGCTCCAGGGGATTGGGGCGACCTGGGTGAAGGCAACGATTACGGCACCTACGGCGTAGGACTGGTGCGCTAAGAGCTTTTAGAGAGGAAGATCGTCTCCATGGCCCGAGGATCTCTTTTGCGCTATCTCCTTCTACCGGCCTTGGTGGGCCTCCTGGTGACCGTGGCCGTCTACAAGTATCTCCCCGTGCCGGAAACCCAGGCGGCCCCCATGGAGACGGTGCAGGTGGTGGTGGCTAAACGGCCGATTCCCGCCCGCACCCTCTTGACGTCTGAGGATGTGACGGTGAAAGAGTTTCCCCGGGATTTCCTCCCCAAAGGGGCCGTCACCGACGTGGCGGATGCGGTGGGAAAGATGACGGTGGCGCCGCTGGCGGAAGAAGAAGTCATCTTGAAGGGCCACCTGGCGGGTCCTGACGTGAAGCTGCAACTCTCCTTCCACATCCCCAAAGGGTACCGGGCCATGAGTTTCGGGGTTTCCGAGACGACGGGGGTGGCGGGCTTTGTGGAGCCGGGGGACCGGGTGGATATCATTTGGACCCTTGCCCATGACAATCAAGGGTTTCCTGAACCCAAGCCCCGTTCCCAGATCGTGGTGGAAAACGCGTTGGTTCTTGCGGTGGGCCAGGATCCCACGGTGCGGACGAAAGATGGCCGTGGGCAGCTGGAGGGCTACACCAGTTTGACCTTGGCTTTGACCCCCGATGAAGCCCTGCAGGTGGCGCTGGCGGGGGAAGAAGGGACCCTGCGCTTTGTTCTGCGAGCGGCGGGGGATGAGGGGAAGGCGGGAAAGAAGGTGAATACCGTTGGTGACCTCCAGCCCCGTTGAGATGCCGGTGAAGGTTCTGGTGGTGGATGATGCTCCGGCGGTGCGGGAAACGGTCAAAAAGATGCTGGAGCTTTATCCGGAGTTTCACGTGGTGGGGGAAGCAACCGATGGCCCGGAAGCGGTGGAGGCCTCCCAGAGCCTCCAGCCTGACGTGGTGGTGATGGACATCAATCTTCCCACCCTGGATGGGATTTCCGCGACGAGCGAGATCGTGAGGACGTCGGGGGCGGCCGTGGTGATGATCTCCGTGGAGGGGGAGACGGAATATTTTCGCCGGGCCATGAAGGCCGGGGCGAAAGATTACCTGGTGAAGCCCTTTTCCCCCGACGGTCTGGCGGAGGCCCTGCGGCGGGCGGTCGGAGATCGGCAGGTTTCGATGCGGGGAGCGGCCCTGGGGAAGGCGGCGGCGGTGGTGGGAGCCCGGGGAGGGGTGGGGGCCAGCACGGTGGCCCTTTACCTGGCTCTTTTGGCAGGAACGAAAGAGAAGCCCGCCTACCTGGTGGATGCCGATCTGGAGCTGGGGGGCCTGGAGCTCTTCCTGGATGTGGATCCACCTTTGACCTGGGAAGTGGTCGTACAAAAGGGATGGACCCGCCAACCGGAAAGAATCCGGGAAGGTCTGGGAGAGGCCGGGGAAGGGCGGGTGAAACTTCTGGGCGCCCCGTCCCTTCCCCATCTGGCCGATGTGGTGGATGGACCCCAAAAGCCGGAGGCGGGGCGCTCCTACGTGCGAGAGACCCTAGAGAGCCTCCGGTCCCTGGGAGGGCCGGTGGTCATCGACGGAGGGCGTGGCTTTCGGGAAGGCCAGCTGGAGGCGATGGAAGGGGCCCAGCTGGTGGTGGTGGTCACCACCCCCGGGGTCCACGCGGTGGCCGCGGCGCGCAAGGTGTTACTGGTTCTGGAAGAGGCTTTGGGAAAGACGGCGGGGGAAATGGCCGTGGCCGTCAACCGTTTCGATCCTGCCCAGCCACCTCCCTGGAGCGACCTGGAGGAGGCCCTGGGGCGACCGGTTTCCCTGCGGCTTCCCCTGGAACCTCTCTTGCCGGTGGCCGCCGATGAAGGGAAACCGCTTTTGCTGGAACAAAAGAAGAGTCGCTGGCTGGAAGCCTTGGAACCCTTTGTGGCCGAAACCTGGACCCGGGGCGAGGCCCCCTTGGAAAAGCCCCGGCGTCTTCTTCCCTGGCGGAAAGGAGGACGGTAGGTGTCCCTCTACCAGAGGCTGGCGCCCAAACAGCTGGAGAAGGCGGCTCTTCCCGTGGAAAAGGCGCCCCCGGTGGATCCTCACCGGGAGCTGAAGCAGCGGGTGAAGAAAAGGCTGGTGGAAGAGCTAGGCCAAAAAGACGCCCAGGAAGACGAAGTGGTGAAGAAGATCGAGGAACTCTTACGCCAGGAAGGGGCCCCGCCTCTGGAGCTTCCTCGCCTGAGTGCTCTCTTGCGGGCGGAAGTCTTGGGCTACGGTCCCCTGCAGCCCCGCCTGGACGACCCCACCATCAGCGAGATCATGGTGAACGGGGCTAAAAGGATCTACATCGAGAAAAACGGGCGGCTCCAGAAAGCGCCGGTGGTCGAAGACGATCAGCAGGTGCTCCACGTGATCGAAAGAATCGTGGCACCCCTGGGCCGGCGGATCGATGAATCCAGCCCCATGGTGGATGCCCGGCTTCCCGATGGCTCTCGGGTGAATGCCATCATTCCCCCGCTGGCCCTGGATGGGCCTTCCCTCACCATCCGCAAATTTGCCAAAGACCCCTATACCATTGAAGATCTCATCCGCTTCGGGACCCTCACCCGGGAGATGGCGGAGGTGCTGCGGGCGGCCGTCGGAGCCCGCCTGAACGTTTTGGTGTCGGGCTCCACCGGCTCCGGCAAGACCACAACCTTGAACGTCCTCAGCTCCTTCATCCCGCCTGAGGAGCGGATCGTCACCATCGAGGATGCGGCGGAGCTCCAGCTCCAGCAAGAGCATGTGGTGCGGCTGGAGACCCGCCCTGCCAACCTGGAAGGGCGCGGGGAGATCACCATCCGCCAGCTGGTGCGCAATGCCCTGCGCATGCGGCCCGACCGGATCGTGGTGGGGGAGGTGCGGGGCGCCGAGACCCTGGATATGCTCCAGGCCATGAATACCGGGCACGATGGGAGCCTCACCACCGTCCATGCCAACAGCCCTAGGGATGCCCTTTCCCGCTTGGAGACCATGGTCCTCATGGCGGGTATGGATCTTCCTTTGAGGGCCATCAGGGAGCAGATCGCCGCCGCCATCGATCTCATCGTCCACCAGCAAAGGCTGCGGGATGGGAGCCGGCGTATCATGTACGTCACGGAGGTCCAGGGGATGGAAGGGGACGTCATCATCCTCCAGGATGTCTTCCAGTTCACCCAGGAAGGCATGGAAGGTCAGAAGGTGAAGGGTACCTTCCGCACCACCGGCATCCGGCCCAAGTTCTCCGATCAGGTGGCGGCGGCAGGTTACATCCTCCCGGCAGAGCTTTTCGGCGGCGCAGGGTGGATGAACCCATGAATCCCTCGCTCTTGGCAGCAGGGGCTTTTCTGGCGGCCTTTCTGGCCACCTCCCTCCTTCTCCTGCTGGTGGAGGAGCGAAGGCGCCAGGCCCGCCAGGCCATCGAGGCTGCGCGAGCCGTCTGGGAAGGGATCCCCTTGGGGGAGGAGAAGAAGACCCGGCCTCGCCCCTTTTGGGAGCGGTGGCGGGGCCGGGCCATCGAGGCGGCGGAACGGGTGGCCAGCGGAAAAGGCGAAGACTGGCGGCGGCGCCTTTCTCGCCAGCTGCGGCAGGCGGGTCTTTTGTGGAGACCGGAAGAATTCCTTGCCTTTCAGGCCACCATGGCCCTTCTGGGCGCGGGACTGTTCGCCCTTTTGCTGAGAAGCCTCTGGTTAGCCCCCGTGGGGTTTCTCCTGGGCTGGGTGGCGATGGGCCTTTACCTCACCCAGAAGAAGCACGAGAGGCTCTTGCAGGTGGAGCGGGACCTTCCCACGGCCCTGGACATGATGAGCGGCGCTTTGAAGGCGGGGAACAGCCTCCTCCAGGCCATGGAGACGGTGGCCCGAGAACTGGATAGCCCGTTGGGCCGGGAGCTGGAGCAGGTGATCCACGAGATGCGCCTCAACGTGAGCTTGGAGGATGCCTTGGCCAATCTCCTGGACCGGGTCCCTTCCGACGACCTGGACCTCATGGTGACAGCCATCCAGATCCAGCGGCAGGTGGGAGGAAACCTGGCTATCATCCTGGAGACTATCGCCAGCACCATTCGGGGGCGGTTGCAGGTCCTGGCGGAGGTGAGGGTCCTCACCAGCCAAGGGAGGCTTTCCGGGTGGATCGTCGGCCTCTTGCCCGTGGCGCTCCTCCTCTTCATGGCCATGGCCAACCCCTCGTATGTTCAACCCTTGTTCACCACCACCGTGGGGTGGGTGCTCCTCCTGGTGGGCCTTGTCTTGGAGGGGATCGGGGCCCTCATCATCAGAAAGATCATCCAGATCGAGGTGTAGATCATGGCCCTTTTGCTCTTCTTCGTGTTCCTCAGCACCTCCCTCTTCAGCCTCTATCTCTTGATGCCTGCCGAACGGGAACAGGTGGTGCGAAAGCGCCTCAGGCGTCTGCAGACCTTTCACAGCGCCGCCGATGCCTATGAGGCCAAAGAGCTGGCTAAGCCTTTTTCCGAAAGAGTCCTGCGGCCCCTCTTCCAGAAATGGCAGGCGTTCATCTGGGCCCGGACCCCGGCCGCCGCCCGAGAGCGGGTGGGGCGCCTTCTGGCCCAAGCGGGCGAGGTGGAAGGCTCCAGCTCCTTCATGGCCCAGCGGGTGACATGGGGGGCAGCGGGGCTTCTGGGGGGCTTTCTCCTGGCGATGGCCCGGGGGTTTTCCTTGCCCCTTCTCCTGCTCATCATGGCGGCCTTGGGTTACATCCTCTCCCAGATCCCCCTCTTTCGCCTGCGGCAAAAGATCCAGCTGCGCCAGAGAGCCTTTCGCAAGGCTTTTCCCGATGTGTTGGATCTTCTTTCGGTCTCCGTGGAGGCAGGCCTTGGCTTGGATGGAGCCATGGGGAAGGTGGCGGCCAAATTCACGGGGCCCGTGGCGGAAGAATTCTCCCTGTACCTCCAGAGTGTTCGCCTGGGCATGGAGCGGGAGGCGGCCCTCAAAGGGCTGGCGGAACGCAGCGGCCTTCCGGAAGTGAAAAACTTTGTGGCCAGCCTCATCCAGGCGGAAAAGCTGGGGACGCCTTTGACAAGGGTCCTGCGGAGCCAGTCCGAAGGCCTTCGCCTGCAGAGGCGGCAACGGGCCCAGGAGCTCTCCTTGAAAGCCCCCATCAAGCTTCTCTTTCCCCTGGTCATCTTCATCTTTCCCACGATCTTTATCGTCCTTTTGGGGCCGGCGGCCTTGAGCATCTTTGCGACCCTCCGCTGAGGTTGGACCCCGGCTGCTGTCCTTCTTAGAATCACGGCCGTGATGGACCATGGGAACCCTTGCGGCCATTTTGGGAAAGCGTGCCCCCCAAGACCTTGGAGCAGCTCCACGATGTGGCACAACGGGCGGCTATGGCGGCCCTCATGGCCGATGCCCCAGAGGACCATCCCCTCTTTCGCTCCCCGGCCTGGGATGGCCTCCCCAAAAGGGAGCGGGAAAGCCTTAGGGAAGAGGCCCGCCGGCAGCTGGGAACCGTGGGGGGCGGAAATCACGGCGTGGAGGTTTTCGCCGCTGAGTCTGCTGCTAGCAGCAAAGGACCCTTTTTTCCACCATCCATGGGCCGGCCGGGTCATGGGGCGGCGCCACGCCCAACGGAGGGGCGGGAGGCCACCCAAAGGTGGCTGAGAGAGAAAGGTATCATCCTGCGGGGAGGAGACGTGGATGAGGCGCCCCAGGTCTACCG
>JASBVX010000246.1 GCA_029960865.1 Bacillota bacterium
TCCCGCCAGGTAGGCCAACGTAAAGAAAATCGCCTCCGATGTCCCCAGGCCTACCTTTCCCGCGAGCCAGCCGCTCCCTGTGAAAAGGATGGTGACGATGGGGGCCAGGTAAATCCAGCGTTCCGCAAAGTCTTTGATCTTCACGCCTCTTCCACCCCCTCCTGCAAAGCCGCGGCGCAGCTGCGGCAAAGGCCCTGGGCCTGGATGGACACCTGGGCGATGGCGAACCCCGCTCTTTCGGCTGCTTTTTCCACCAGCCGTGCCAGGTTTTCTTCTTCCATGTCCAGGACCTCCCCGCACTCCCGACAGACTAGGTTCACATGGGGTTTCGGGTCGGCGTCATAGCGGACGCCGTTGGTTCCCGGCCCTAAAGCCACGATACACCCCAGCTCTTCCAGAATGCCAAGGGTGCTGTAGACGGTGGCGGGACTAAGCCCAGGATGGTCCCGCTTTAGGTCCTCGTAGACATCCTGCGCCGAAGGATGCCGATCGTTCCCTTCCAGATACCGCAAAATGGCCCAGCGGGGCGCCGTCAGGCGCATGCCCCGATCTTTAAGAAGCCGGGCCATTTCTTCCGCCTTCATAACTGACCTCCTTCCTTATCCGTATTGATTATAAATAGATTTTTAGTCCGAGTCTATGCCCGATTGGCGGTGGGCGCCCGTGGTAGAATGGCGCCGAGGAGGGTTTTCGTGCCCCGGATCGGAGCCGGCCCGGAGGTTTTCGACGTGGCCGCCATCATTTTCGATAAAGACAACACCCTTTTGGACGGCGTCGCCTTTCTGGGGCGCCTTTTTCAGGCCCGGGAAAAGCAGGTCTACCGCTGGGCCGGTCCCGAGGTGGTCAGCCTTTGGCGAAAGCTTTCCGGCGTAGCCGATGAACCGCCCCGGCCCCAGGATCGCTGGGTGCCGGCGCCGGGAAAGATCTGGCTGGACCGGCGGGGCTCCCTTTTCGAAGCGGCAGGCCATGAAGAGGTAACCCTTCTGGCGGGAGCCCTGGCGGCGGGAGGTCGCCCCTGGGCCGATGCCCGGGCCGAAGCCCAGGCTCTTTTGAAAGCTGCCGATGAGGACCTTTCGGTGCCCGACATCACGTGGCCCTTTCCCGGAGTTCCGGAGCTCCTCAAGGATCTCAAGAAAAGAGGTTTCAAGCTGGCGGTGGCCACCGCCGATGGTCTGCGCCGCTCCCGCCAGCAGCTGGCCTACATGGGGGTCCTGGAGGATCTGGTCACCGTCGTCACGCCGGAGCGGGTGAAGCGGCCGAAACCCTTCCCCGACATGGTGGAACTGGCCTGCGAGGAGATGGGCCTTTTAGCGGAGCAAACCCTCATGGTGGGGGATTCCCCGGTCGATGGGGAGATGGGAAAGGCCGCCGGCTGCCGCGCCACCATCGGCATCGGTTCCAGCACCGGCGACCCTTCCCTCTGGGATGTCATCCTGCCTGCCGTTACGGAATTACGGCCTCTTTGAGATCGGCCAAGGCCTTGGCGAAAAGCCCTTGCAGGAGGGGAAGTTTATAGCCGTTCTCCCGCCCCGGCCGCAGGCCTTCCAAAAGGGAGCGGCTCATATCGGGGAAGACCTCCCCCACTCCCTGCAAAACCTCCACATCTTCCCCTTCCAAAAGGGCTTCTGCCGCTTCGGCCCGCCAGGGTTTGGCCGCCACGCCCCCCAGAACGATCCGCACATCCCTGAGGGCCTTTCCCTCCAGCCGGGCGCTGGCCGCCACGGAAACGACGGCGAAGGTCCAGGTGCCCATTTCCATGACTTTCAAAAAGGTGCTCCA
>JASBVX010000247.1 GCA_029960865.1 Bacillota bacterium
GGGCTGCGGGAAAGGGTGATGGCCAGGCCGCCCCCCGCCTTCACCAGCTGGGTAGCCGCCACCCCCACCCCGCTCCCTCCCGCAGGGATGAGAACCGCCCTTCCCAGGGAAAACCCTCCTTGGAAAAGGGCTTCCCAGGCCGTCAGGTAGGCCTCGGGCAGGGCGGACCCCTGGGCAAAGGAGAGCTTTTGGGGAAGGGGGTGAAGGAGGCGGAAATGGGTCACCACAAACTGAGCGTAGGCACTCCCCGAAAGAAGGCCCATGACGGGGCTTCCCAACAAGAGGCCCAATTCCTTCAGGTAGGGGCCTGCTGCCTCCCCCGCCGCCTCCACCACCCCGGCGAACTCCAGCCCCGGCACCTCATGGGGAGGTTTTTCCCCTGGCGCCGGGTATCGCCCCCTCCTTTGCAAAAGATCAGCCCGATTGATCCCCACCGCCCTCACCTTCACCCGCACCTCTTCCCCTTGGGGCTGGGGGCGGGGAATCTCCTTTCGCCGCAGCACCTCCGGTCCCCCGTAGGACTCCAGCACATAAGCCTCCATGCCCTCCATGGCCCATCTTCCTTTCCCTTCAAGGCTAACCCAAAGAAACCGGCCTGGAGGAAGAGACGGAACATTATCATGGAGCGGGGGATGCGCCCTGCAGGAAGACGAAGTTTGGACCATCATCGCCGCCTTGAGCCGGGGAGAGCGCCAGCCCCACCGGAAACGGATGGCTCGCCTCCTGGACTTTTTGGGCCATCCCCAGAGGGACATGCCCCTCTTCCACGTAGCCGGCACCAACGGCAAGGGGTCCACCGCCGCCTTCCTCGCCTCCGCCCTCCAAGCCAATGGCTACCGCACCTTTCTTTTCACGTCGCCCCATGTGGAGCGGGTCGAAGAGCGCTTTCAGCGCAATGGCGTCCCCATGGACCGGAACGCCTTCCTGTCCCTTTTCCCCGAAATCCTGCGGCTGGGCCGCCAGGTCGCCGCCCAACTGGGGGAAATGCCCACCGTGTTTGAGCTCTTCACCGCCCTTTTCTACCACTGGGCCCGGCAAGAAAAGGCGGACGTCCTGGTCTTGGAAACGGGCCTTGGCGGCCGCCTGGACCCCACCACCGAAGGCACCCTCCCCCTGGCCTCCCTCCTCACCACCGTCTCCCTCGACCACACCGACCGCCTGGGACCCACCCGGCAAGCCATCGCCTGGGAAAAGGCCCACATCGCCAAAGAAGGAAGACCCCTGGTGACGGCAGTCGATGGGGATGTGGCTCCCGTGGTGAAAAAGGTGGCGGCGGAAAGAGGTGCCACCGTCCATATGCTGGATGAAGAGGCCAGGTGGAGCTCCTTTTTGCGGGCGGGAACGCCGTTGCCCGTCACCCACCTGGCTTATGAAGGGCCGTCCTGGGCCTTTGCCGATCTACCCCTTTCCCTGCGGGGCCTGCACCAGGGGCAAAATGCCGCCCTGGCCCTTCTGGCCCTGGAAAAGGCCAAACACTGGCTTCCCTCAAAGGAAGAAGCCATCCAAAAAGGCCTCCAGGAAGCGTTCCTTCCCTGCCGCCTGGAGGCCTTTTCCTTTCCCCAGGGGGCCACCGTCCTCCTGGACGGGGCCCATAACGAAGAAAGCGCGGCCGCCCTCGCCGCTTTCCTGCGCCTCCTCCCTCCCCGGAGAAGGCATGTGCTGCTGGGGGCCATCGCCGGCAAGGACCTTTCCCGGCTGGTGCCGCCCCTGGCCGCGGGCGCCGCCACCGTCACCCTCACGCGCCCGCCCCACCCCAAAGGGCTTCCCCCCG
>JASBVX010000248.1 GCA_029960865.1 Bacillota bacterium
GCCCTTTTGCATTTTCTTGTAGATGCTGTAGAAATGCTTGGCCCGCCCATCGATGACGGCCTGGATCCCCGCCTCCTCCAGCTTTTCCCGGATATAGCGGATGATGACCTCGGCCCGCCTCTCTCGCTCCGCCCGCTTCAGGGGCATGCGGCGGGCCAGATCCATGTAGGCCTCGGGGTCCAGGTAGCGGAGGGAAAGATCCTCCAGCTCCCACTTGATGCGAAAGATCCCCAGGCGGGCCGCCAGGGGAGCATAAATATCCAGAGTCTCGCGGGCGGTAGCCACCTGATGCTGGCGGCTCATGGCCCCCAACGTCCTCATGTTGTGGAGGCGGTCGGCCAGCTTGATGAGGATCACCCGAATGTCCTTGGCCATGGCCAAGAACATCTTGCGGATGTTCTCCGCCTGAGCTTCCGCATGGGTCTTGAAGGTGAGGCGCTCCAGCTTGGTGACCCCGTCCACCAGGGACGCCACCTCTTGCCCGAAGGAAGCTTCCAGGTCATCTATGGTGACTCGGGTATCCTCCAGCACGTCATGGAGGAGGGCCGCGGCGATGGTGGTGTCGTCCAGTTCCAGGTCCGCCAGGATCTGGGCCACCGCCACCGGATGTTCGATGTACGCTTCTCCCGAGCGGCGCCTCTGCCCCTGATGGGCTTCCCGGGCATATTCGTAAGCCCGCCGGATGAGGTCCACATCGGCATTCTTCTGATAGGAAGCCACTTTTCTTTCCAGTTCCGCCACCGACATGGCCCCTCACCTCCCTGGCGAAAACCCTTCGAATTAAGGATAATGATAACATGCCCTGGACCCGTCTCGGCTGGATCCTTCCCTTGGCGGCGGTCATCGCCCTGTTCCTGGGGTTTCTCCTGCAACCCTTCACCCCTTCTGCTTCCCTGGCGGATCAGGTGGAGACGATCGCCAGCAAATTGAGCTGCCCCGCCTGCCAAGGCCAGTCGGCCGCCCAAAGCCAGAGCGCCGTCGCCTACGAGATGCGCCAGGAGATCGCCCGGCAGCTGCAGGAGGGCAAGACCTCTGAAGAGATCCTCCAGTACTTCCAGGAGGAATACGGCTCCTGGATCCTTCTGCAACCCCCCGTCTTCCGCTTCTGGCCTTGGACCCTCTTGCTTGTGGGAGGTGGCCTTCTCTTCCTGTGGTGGAAGGGCCGTCATGGGCTAGAATGATTTTATGAGCCAGGACGTCCTTCTCTCCACCCTCGGTACCGCCCTTTTGTGGCTGACCCTGGGAGGTTCTCTGCTGGCCCTCCTTTTTTTCTTCCTCCCCCAGCCCCACCCTTGGGGCAAGGGCGCCCTTTACCTGGCCGCCTCTTCTGCCCTTTTGAGCAGCTTTCTCATGGAATACCTCCTTTTGACAGACCGCTTCGCCTTTCTTTACGTCGCGGCCCACTCCTCCCGGGCCACCCCGTTCATCTACAAAGCGGGGGCCCTCTGGGGAGGCCAGGAGGGATCGCTTCTCTTCTGGCTCACCCTCCTTCTCCTTTTCAGCAGCCTTCTGGCCCGCCGCGTCCCCCGGGAACCGGCTGCCCAAAGGCTCTGGCCCAGGGCCCTGGGAATCCTGAGCGGCATCGGGGTTTTCTTTGCCCTCCTTTTGACGGTGGCGGCGCCCCCCTTCACCCTTCTTTCCTCCGTGCCCGCCGACGGCATGGGCCTCAACCGCCTCCTGCGGGATCCCGCCATGCTCCTCCACCCCGTGGCCCTCTACAGCGGCTTTGTGGGCCTCTCCATCCCCTACGCCTTCGCCATGGCAGGCCTCT
>JASBVX010000249.1 GCA_029960865.1 Bacillota bacterium
ACCTCAAAAGGGAAGGTTACGAGGTGGCGGTGATCTACCGGGGCGACGAGGCGGTAGAGGCCTACCGCCGGCTGAATCCCCGCCTCATCCTTCTGGACTTAATGCTCCCGGGGGTCAGCGGTTGGGACATCTGCCGTCAGATCCGGCAGGAATCCAACGTTCCCATCCTCATCCTCACCGCCCGGGATGGGGCCGAAAGCAAAGTGGAAGGGCTGGAGCTGGGGGCCGACGATTATGTCACCAAGCCCTTCGACATACGGGAGCTTTTGGCTCGCATCCGGGCCATCCTGCGTCGCTTTCCCGGCCAGGACGGACCCCTGCGCGTGGGGGACCTGGAGGTGGATGTGGAGAACTTCAGCGTTCGGAAAAGGGGCCAGGAGATTTCCCTGACCTTGCGAGAATTCGAGCTTTTGCGCCACCTGCTTTTGCATCGAGGCCAGATCTTCACCCGGGAGGAGCTCCTGAAAGATGTATGGGATTATGAATTCCCCGGGGATGTGAGGACCGTGGATGTGGCCATCCGGCGGCTGCGGGAAAAGATTGAAGATGATCCGGCCCATCCCCGCTATGTCTTGACGAAACGTGGTTTTGGGTACTACGCTCCCGAATCGTGATCATGAGAAAGGTTCGTTTGGGCATCCAGGGGAAGCTGGCGGCCGCTCTTTTTCTTCTGGCCCTGCTGACCATGCAGTTCGTGGGCGTGTTTTTGCTTCGCTCCATGGAAGAGTACTTTTTGCGCCAAGTGCGGACCGATCTGCGGACGACCGCCTCCATGGTGGCGGGGGTGGTAGCGGGAAGCCTCACCCGTCAGCCGCCGGCCCTGGAGGACGCGGAACGGTTCATCCGCAACTACAGTTCTTCCCTTTCCGCCCCTTCCTGGCAGGGGCGGCTGGTCCTGGTGGATCCCGAGGAGGTGGTCCTGGCCTCTTCCAGCGCCGATGTCGTTCCCGGACAAGCCTTTCGTCGCCCTGAGATCCGCTCCGGAGCCCTCAAGGGGGAGGTCACGGAAGGCCAGTATAGCGAAGGGGACACCACCTTCTACACCGTGGCGGTGCCGGTTCAGGGACTGGGTCGGATCCTGGGGGCCATCTACCTGGATGCTCCTTTGGGCGGGGTGGATGCCACCTTGGCCAGTTTGCGCCAGATCCTCGTGACGGCTACCATTCTGGCGGTGCTGATCCTCACCCTTTTGGGCCTGGTGGTGGCCAGGGCCATCACTCGACCCCTCCAGACCCTGACGGCCCAAGCGGCCGCCATGGCCCGGGGGGATTTCCGCCAGGTCCTGTCTCCCCCTGCCGCAGATGAGCTGGGCATCCTGGCCGATACTTTCAACTACCTGAGCCAGCGGCTCCAGGACACCCTGCAGGCCATCTCCGACGAGAAGCAAAGGGCCGAGGCCATCCTCACCTATATGGCAGACGGCATGGTGGCGCTGGACAGCCAGGGACGGGTCTTGA
Source organism: Bacillota bacterium (assembly GCA_029960865.1). Taxonomy (GTDB): domain Bacteria; phylum Bacillota; class Sulfobacillia; order RBS10-35; family RBS10-35; genus RBS10-35. The sequence goes on from JASBVX010000249.1 coordinate 1,458, forward strand.
TGATCAATCCCGCAGCAGCCCGCCTTCTGGCAGTCCGGCCGGTGGATGCCCAGGGCAAGCCTCTGGCCCAGCTCTGGCCTGATGAAGGGGTGCAGGAAGCTCTGGCAGAAAGCCTGGCGGGAAGCCTCGCTTCGGTTCAGACGCGGGTCTCCCATCCGCCCCGGACCCTCCACGCCCGCCTGGCCCCTCTGAAGGTGGGCGATCAAGTTTCAGGGGTGGTGATGGTGATGCGGGACGTGACGGAACAGGAGAAGGTGGAGGCGATGCGCCAGGAGTTCGTGGCCGATGTCTCCCACGAGCTAAAGACCCC
>JASBVX010000017.1 GCA_029960865.1 Bacillota bacterium
CTCAGGATGCCCGAATCCTTCATTACCAAGAGCTGGATGCCGTCTTCATAGTAGATGGGGCTGAAATCCACTTCTTTCTTCCGCTCTTCCGTCACCGTGAAGGTGGCCGCCACCAAGTCGATTTCCCCGTTGTTGAGAAGGCCGGTGCGGGTTTTGGCCGTCACGGGGACGAACTCGATGGCGTTCTCATCCCCTAGGATCTTTTTGGCGATGGCCTTGGCAATGTCGATTTCCAACCCTTCGAACTGATTGGTATCGGGGTTCTTGTAGCCAAAACCCACCACGTCCGCCTTGACCCCAACCACCAGCTTGCCCCGCTTTTTGATGTTGTCCAGGGCCGATCCTTGGCTGCCGCAACCGGCCATGGCCACGAGGGAAAAACCGACCAAGCCGGCCACGACCATCCGCCAGATACCGCGCTTCATGCCACATCGCCTCCATGCCAGAGAATTTTGCTGAGAAAGTCCTTGGCCCGCTGGGTTTTGGGATTCTGGAAGAACTCTTCGGGGGGGCCTTCTTCCACGATCTGGCCCTCATCCATGAAGATGATCCGGTCCGCCACTTGACGGGCAAACCCCATCTCATGGGTGACGATGACGCTGGTGATGCTCCCTTCCCGGGTCACATCCCGCATCACCTCCAGCACTTCGCTGATCATCTCGGGGTCCAGGGCGGAGGTGGGTTCATCGAAGAGCATAATCTTGGGATTCATGGCCAGAGCCCGGGCGATGGCCACCCGCTGCTGCTGGCCCCCCGAGAGCTGGGGGGGATAGGCCCCCGCCTTTTCTTTCAGCCCCACCCGCTCCAGGAGGGAGAGGGCTGTCTGGCGGGCCTCGTTCAGGGGAACTTTCTTCACCAGCCGAGGGGCCAGGGTGATGTTTTCCAGCACCGTGCGGTGGGGATAGAGGTTGAAGTTTTGGAAGACCATCCCGATTTCGCTCCGCACCCGGGAAAGATTCACCTTAGGATCGGTGAGAAGCTGCCCGTTCACCCAGATTTCACCGGAGTTAATGGGTTCCAAGGAGTTGATGCACCGGATGAGGGTGGATTTTCCCGACCCTGAGGGGCCGGCAATGACGATCCGTTCCCCTGATGCAACGTGCAAATCGATATCCTGCAGCACGTGAAGGGTACCAAAATACTTCTGAACGTTTTTAAATTGAATAATGCGTCCGTCACCTCCTGTTCCGGCCCGAGTATCGCCCTTGGGGGGTTGAAGGGCGCGGCCTCACAGGGACTTTCGGCCCTATTCTCCAGGTTATTCGCCTTAAGAGGGAGATTTCCTCTCACGGGAAGAACGCAGGAGGGATGCCGCTTTTTTCTGGGCCTCCTGAACATCTTGCGGGGAAAGGGTTCTGCCCGCATAGCGCTCTTCCCAATAGGAGGACAAAAGAAACCGGCGGTCTCCGTCCTGTGCCTTTTCCGGGGCGAGGAAGAGGAGGGTCTCCCGGGCGGGACGGCCCAGGGGAAAGCCCCTCCTAGAAGCCTGATTTTCGAGATGCCAGAAAAGGAGGCGCAGAGGGGAAGAGGGAGGCGGGGCCGCGCGGCGGACCTTTTTGGGGGGCTCCTTGCGCCGGATCTCCCGGTATTCGGTGACGGCGGGGGGCGGGGGTTGGAACCATCGCCAGGCCCGATATATGAGGTAGGCGGCCGCCAGCACCCCGAGGATCACCAGGACCGTCTGGATCCAGGCGGCGTCGGGAGAAGAGCTGAGATCGGGAAGATCGTCCTGGCTGAAAGGGTACTGGTCTTCCGCGGACTGGGAGGGAGGATTCTTCGTCCGGGAGACCCAAGGGGAAAGGTATCGGATGATGGCAGTGGCGGCCATGACAAAGGGCCAGAGGATGTATTGGAGGAGGGCGCTGAGGCGGGGAGCCACTGCCCCGTTCCAGAAGGAGGAGGCCAGGTCCCCCAGGCTGGGAAAAAGGAAGAGGAGCACCAGCGCCAGGGCCGTGAGGCCGCCGGCCCCTCCCGCCAGCCAGAGGAGCAGCCCCGCCAGCGGGGATGAGCTGAAGGAGCCGGCTTCCTCTTCCGCTTCCCAGAGGCGCTGGGAGAGGAGGATGCCCAAGGCGGCGAGCACGAAGAGACCGGCCCAGATCCACCCGGGACCCTCCGCCGCAAGGGGCGTGAGGCGCAGGAAGGTGAGAAAGCTGATGTAGAGCCAACCCCCCAAGCCCAAAAGGATATCCCTTTGGGCCCTCCCAAAGCTGGGCATGTGGCTTCCCCCCAAAAGGGCCACCAGAACGGGCGGGCCCCAGATGAAAAGAAGCCCCTGCCAGCTGACGGCGGGGAGGAAAGGGCGGCTGAGGGCTGCGAAGAGGAAGACCAAGGCGGCCGCCAAAAGGAGGGTGATGAGGCTTCCCAGGCGAGGTTCCAGCCTTTGCCGGAACGAGAGGGTGCTGAGACCCAGGAGAAAGCTCAACATCACAGCGGGAAGGGAGTAGAGCACCACCGGCAAAGAGCCCCCGAGGCTGGCCACCGCCATGTGGATGGCGGGCGCCAGGAAGGTCCAGTAGAGAAAAAGGCGAAAGAGGGTCAGGATCTTTTCACCGGACGACATGGGGCGCAGCCTCCTGCCAGTCTGCGATAAGGTGGGGCGGCACGTGGAGATGGCGGATACCTTTCACTTGGGGCGCCGGCCCTCCCACGGTGATGAGAAGGACCCACCGCTCACGGGCGGCCCGGTGGATTTCCGCCAAAAGGGCCGGGTAGAGGACCGGGGTGACGACGATCCAGCGGCTCTCGGGACCCAGCTTGCGCCCTTCCTGCCTCATGAGGGCCGGAAGGGACGCCAGGCTGTACCCGCTGATGAGGGCCAGGGACTCATAGAGTCGCTGCCAGTGGCTGCTGCCCCGGCCGGGACCCACCCGGATGTGGCGGGGCCCCTGGAAAACCGACCCGTTGCTCACCAGCCCCACCGCCTCCCCTTCCAAGAGAAACCGCCGCACAAGACCGGCCGCCACGGCGATGGCCGGCTCCAGGCTCTCGGGATCCGTCTCGTACCACTGGTCGGGGCGGGTCCGGGCCTCCAGGAAAAGGACGGTGGAGGGCTGGATGGCGCTGGTGATCTTGCGCACCTGCAGCTCCCCCGTGCGGGCGGTGGCGGGCCAATGGATGAAGCGCATGGGATCCCCCGGTTCATAGGGCCGGATGCTCACCACCCGCAAGGGATCGGGGAAGAGCCAACGTTGTTTCTCCCGCACCCCCGCAGGATCGGCGGCCGCCGCCATCTCCGCCGGTAGGTCCAGGGCCCGGGGATAGACGATGAGGCTGGTTACCGCCTCCTGCCGCTGGGACGCCGTCTCCGCCACGAAAGGGTGGTGCAGGGTCAGCTCCACTTCCCGCAGGACCATGCGGCCCCGGCGCAGGGGGATGGCTTTGTAGCAGCGTTCCAGGGTTTCATGGGAGCCCAGGGGCCAGGTATGCCGGAGCTCCTGCCATCCCTGCTGGTGATGGCGGGTCAGCCTTCCCCCGATGACGTGAACGTCCTTGGGCAGCACATCCTTGGAGAAAAGCCAGGGGACAGGGAGCCACTTGCGGTTGGAGGCCCGGTAGCAGAGCTCCACTTCTTCGCCGGGAAAGGCATGGGTCTTGGAAAAAGAGGCCTCCAAGGTAACCCCTTTCAGGGCCTGGTTTCTCCAGTACCACGAAAAGGGAATCAGGACCAGGAGGATGGCCGCAAAGAGGATCCAGGGCAAGAGGGCCACGGTGCTCCCCCTCCTAGTGGGCTTCCGTAGGAGCCGGCACCTTTTGCAATAGATCCCGGACGATCCCGGCTCCGGTCTTGCCCTCCAGCTCCGCCTCCGGCGAAAGGATCAACCGATGGGCCAGGACCGGCACCGCCAGGTCGCTGACGTCCTCCGGGACCACATAGGGACGGCCCCTGAGGGCCGCCAGGGCCTGGGCCGCCCGCAAAAGGGCGATGGCAGCCCGGGGGCTGGCTCCCAGGCGAATGTCCCTTTGGGTGCGGGAGGCCCGCACCAGGTCCACCACATACCCCTGCACATCGGGATGGACTTCCACTTCCCGGGCGGCCTGGGCCAGGCGGGGGAGCTCCTCCGCTGCCACCACGGGCCTCAAGGAGGGAAGGACATCCTCCGCCCCTTCCCGCCGGGCGACGCGGGCCAGCATCTCCCGCTCCGCCTCGTCAGTGGGGTAGCCCGGCGTCAGGCGCAGGAGAAAGCGGTCCAGCTGGGCCTCAGGGAGAGGAAAGGTCCCTTCTTGTTCCACCGGGTTCTGGGTGGCCAGGACGAAGAAAGGGGTGGGGAGGGGTCGCGTCACCCCATCGGAGCTCACCTGGCGTTCCTGCATGGCCTCCAGGAGGGCTGCCTGGGTGCGGGGTGTCGCCCGGTTGATCTCATCGGCCAAAACCACGTGGGCGAAGATGGGGCCGGGGCGAAAGGTGAACTGCCCTTCCCCGGGGTGGAACATGTTGACGCCGATCACATCGGAGGGCAGAAGGTCCGGGGTGAACTGGATGCGGCGGAAGGTGGCCCCGGCCATGCTCTGGGCCACCGTCTGGGCCAGCCGGGTCTTTCCCACCCCCGGCACATCCTCCAGCAGAATATGGCCTTCGGCCAAAAGGCCGACGGCCATGAGAAGGGCCGTTTCTTCCTGGTCCACCAGCGTTTTCCCTACATGCTGCAATAGAGCCTCGCCAAAGGCCTGGATGTCTGCCATGCGGTCGGACAAAGTGAAAAGCCCCCGTTTCACCTTTTAAATCTTCATCCCTCCTATTGTAGCCAAGGGAAACGGGAAAGAAAGACTCTTCAGTTTTCACCTTCCCATTCGGCTTCCCCAAAGGGCCCCGCCGCGATGATGTCCTCCCATTCTTCCGGCAGCTGGGCCCGCACCTTCTCCCACTGCCCTTCGCTGACGGCCCCCCGCAAAACATCCAGGACGGCCCGGATGTGGTAGGCGGCCCGGGGCGGATCGGCCACCTCCCGTTCCGCTACCCGGTCCACCAGCTCTTCGGGGGAAAAGCGCTGGGGTCCTTTGGCGTCCAAAAGGTAACGCCCGATTTCCGGTGGCAGCTGGGCCGCCAGGTTTTCCGCCATGCCAGGGCTCAGGCGCTCTGCTAAAGTGGTGAGGGTGGCGCGGATGGCCGACACTGCCTGGCCGCTGGAGCCAAGACGAGCTTTGTGTTGGACTTCGCCGACGAATTGATCGTAGTTCATGGGGGCAGTATGCTCCGCCATGAGCCTTTTCATACAGCGAGGGGTGGATGCCATGGAACCTTTGGCGAGAGACTGGCTGGAAGCGGAGCTGGAGCGCCGCCAGGGCCAGACCTGGTACGTGCATCTGGAGACCACCATGGGGGCCTACACCAAGGGGAGCTACGGCCTTTTCGCCAGGAATGCCCGCTGGCCCTTGGAAAAAGGGAAGGTGGCAGGGGGCCAGGGGGGAAAGCCTTTCCGGGTGGCCCTTGCCAGCCCTGAAGGCTGGATCTGGGTGGAGGGGCTCACCCACGGCCAGGTGGATGAAAAAGGGCGCCTTCTCCTCATGGGCCAGGATGAGAAGGGCCGCTTGACGGTATCCCTGGAGCTTTCCCCCACGCCCTTTCCCATCGTGAAGGAGGAGGATTTCCATGAGTAGTCCCCTGCGCCGCTATTCCCGCCTCCAGCTTCCCCGCCCCGGGCATCTGCTGGCGGCCTATCCCCACCCCGACGATGAATCTTTCGCCTGCGCGGGGGTGGTGGCCCTCCACACCGGGGCCGGTTACCCCGCCACCCTCTTGATGGGGACCCGGGGAGAACTGGGGCGCAACATGGGCCTTCCCCCTGTGGCCCATCGGGAGACGCTTTCGTCCATCCGGGAAAAAGAGGTGGCGGAAGCAGCCCGCATCGCCGGCTACCATGAGGTCCTCTTCTTGGGCGGCCACGACCGTTTATTGGAGTTCCTGCCGCGAAAGCCTCTGGTGGAGAGGATCCTCTCCCTCTTGCGGGCCAAAAACCCTGCCCTCGTCCTCACCTTCCATCCCCTCTACGGAGGCCATGCCGACCACAACGCCATGGGTTCCCTGGTGACGGAAGCGGTGGTCCTTTGGGAAAAGGAGGGGGGCAACCCCATCCTCCTCTACAATGCCGGCCCGAACCGCCCCAAGGACGTGGACCTGCCCCTTCTCTCCGTCCCGGCGGCAGCCTACATCGACCTAAAAGAGAAGGCCCTCCGGGCCCATTACACCCAGACCTCCTCCTGGATGAAGGAGCTGGCGGCGGATCCCCGCCAGAAGGCCCGCTGGGAAAGGCGCTTCCGCTACGAGCGTTTCTGGGTGGCCCGGGGCCCCAAGGGCTGGATGACCTCCACGCCTCCCATGTAGGGCCGGAGGGCCGGAGGTAAATAGATGCTGCCGTCTTCCCGTTGGTGGTTTTCCAGGAGGGCGATCAAAAGCCGGGGCGAGGCCGCCAGGGTGTTGTTGAGGGTATAGGCGTAGCGGGGTTTTCCACCCTCCAGATAGCGGATGCCGCTCCTGCGGGCCTGGAAGTCGTAAAAGCTGGAGCAGGAATGGGTTTCCCCGTAAGCGCCCCGGCTGGGCATCCAGGTTTCGATATCGTGCTTTTCCACCTGCCCCTGGCCCATGTCGCCGGTGCAGACCTGAACCACCCGGTAGGGGAGCTCCAGGCGCTGCAGGAGGTCTTCGGCATTCTGCAAAAGTTCCAGATGGAGCTCATGGGAAAGCTCCGGGTCCGCTGGCGCGATGATGACCTGCTCCACCTTCATGAACTGGTGGACCCGGTACAGGCCCCGCACATCTTTCCCGGCGCTCCCTACCTCCCGGCGAAAGCAAGGGGAAAGGCCCGCCAGGCGCAAGGGAAGCTCTTCCTTAGGGATGAGCTCCTGCTGGCGGGAGGCCACCAGGGAGACTTCCGACGTGCCGATGAGATAGAGATCGTCCCGCTCCAAGCGGTAGACTTCTTCCCGGCCCAGGGGAAAGTACCCGGTGCCCGTCATGGCTTCTTCCCGCACCATCACCGGCACCGACATAGGGGCATAACCCCGCTCATGGAGAAGATCCAGGGCCAGCCTCATGAGGGCCATCTCCAAAAAGACGGCCGCATTTTTCAAGATGTAGCTGCGGCTCCCGGCAAACTTCACCGCCCGCTCGATTTCCACCGCATCGTGGAGTTCCAGGAGCTCCACATGATCCCTGGGGGTGAAGGGGAAAGAGGGCATCTCCCCTACCCGCCGGATCTCCACGTTGTCGGCATCGCTGGCTCCGGTGGGGGTGCCCGGGGCCGGTGGATTGGGGAGCCGCAGGAGAAGATCCCGCCAGGCTTCTTCCACGTCCCGGAGGCGAGGCTCCTTTTCCTCCAGCTCCTTTTTGACGGCAGCCGCCCTCCCGATGGCCTGCTGGCGCTGGGAGGGCTCCAGGCGGGGGATGGATTGGGAAAGGTCGTTGCGCTCTTGCCTCAGCCGCTCTACTTCCTGGATCAGGCGGCGCCGCTCTTCATCCAGGTGGAGGAACCGGTCCACGTCCACGGCGATCCCCTTCAGCCGGGCCGCCTCTTTGATCGTTTCGGGATGCGTTCTCACAAGCTCCAGATCCAGCAATGCTTTTCACTCCCCGGTCTTGGCCAGCATTGTACCTCTTTTGTCCTCTAACGCGCTGCCAGTCTATGTTAACCTGAAGATACCAAGGGTCCTTCAGAAACCCAATCATGTCCCAAGGAGGCGATGACACATGGCAGGCAGGACGGAATTTATGGCCGGTCTCTTCGTGGGGGCTGCCCTGGGGGCCGTTCTGGGGCTCCTCCTGGCGCCGGAGCCGGGGACGGAAGTGCGGCGCCGCTTGACGGAAAAAGGGCGGGAAGCCGGGGAGAGGGCTCTGGAGTCGGTGAAGGAGACGGCTGCCTCCCTGCGGGAAGCGGCGGAAGAATGGGCGGAAACAGCCCGGGGACGCTGGCACGAAGTGACGGAAGAAGGCCAGAGCTAGACCATGGATAACCAGTGGCTCCTCTACCTTCTGGCCATTGCCGTGATCCTGCAGGTGCTGATGCTCCTGGTCCTGGGCTTTTTAGCCTACCGGGCCGTGAAGCTCCTAGGATTCATCCAGCAGCAGGTGGGGGTCACCTTGAGGAAGGTGGAGGAGGAAGTGGCGGCGGCCGGGCAGGAAGTGCGCCGCCTAGCCCAGGGGGGGCGCCAGTTCTTCCTGACGGGCACCCAGATCGTCGACCGGGTGGCCCTGGCTTTTTCCCTGGGCCGCCTGGTGAGGGGCGGGGGTTCCCGGCGCCTCTGGCAGATGGCGGGGCTGGTGGCGGGAGCTCTGCCGGGCATCATCAAAGCCCGCCCATGGGCAGGCTGGTTGGAACGGCGCCAGGCCCGGAAAGAGGACGCAGGAGAAACGGAAGCCACCGGTTCGGATCGGCAAGGGTAACCTAAACCTGAGGAAAAGGAAAGAGAAGCGGCCCGGCGGAAGGGCCGCTTCTCTTCATGTTCTTGCTCCTTAGCCGACCGAACCTTCCATCTCCAGCTCGATGAGCCGGTTCAGCTCGATGGCGTATTCCATGGGGAGCTCCTTGCGGAAGGGTTCCACGAAGCCCTGGACGATCATCTTGGCAGCTTCCGTCATGCTGATGCCCCGGCTCATGAGGTAGAAGAGCTGCTCCTCGCTGATCTTGGAGACCGAAGCTTCATGCTCCATCTGGGTATCGTGCTCTTGGATCTCCATGTAGGGCACCGTATCGGAGGCCGACTGGGGATCCAGGATCAGGGCATCGCACTCCACCCGGGATTTGCACCCTACCGAGCCCTTGGGCACCTTCACCAGACCTCGGTAGGTGGTGCGCCCACCTTTGAGGCTGATGGACTTGGAGACGATCATGGAGCTGGTGTGGGGGGCGCTGTGGACCATCTTGGCCCCGGCGTCCTGGTGCTGGCCTTCCCCCGCCAGGGCGATGGAGATCACTTCGCCCCGGGCCCGGGGACCCAGGAGGAAGACACTGGGGTATTTCATGGTCACCTGGGATCCTAGGTTCCCGTCCACCCACTCCATGGTGGCGTCCTCATAGGCAAAAGCCCGCTTGGTCACCAGATTGTAGACGTTGTGGGACCAGTTCTGGATGGTGGTGTACCGGCACCGGGCCCCCTTCTTGACGATGATCTCCACCACGGCGGCGTGGAGAGAGGAGCTGGAGTAGGTGGGGGCGGTGCACCCTTCCACGTAGTGGACGAAGGAGTCTTCCTCGCAGATGATGAGGGTCCTTTCGAACTGGCCCATGTTCTCGGTGTTGATGCGGAAGTAGGCCTGCAGGGGGATGTCCACCCGGACACCTTTGGGCACGTAGACAAACGACCCCCCCGACCAGACGGCGCTGTTGAGGGCGGCGAACTTGTTGTCGTTGGGGGGCACCACGGTGCCGAAATACTGGCGGAAGATCTCGGGGTACTCCTTCAGGGCCGTGTCGGTGTCGGTGAAGATGACCCCCTTCTTCTTCAGATCTTCTCGCACGCTGTTGTAGACCACTTCCGACTCGTACTGGGCGGAAACCCCCGCCAGGTACTTCCGCTCCGCCTCGGGAATGCCCAGGCGATCGAAGGTGCGCTTGATGCTCTCGGGCACCTCATCCCAGCTGCGGCCCTTTTGTTCGGCGGCGCGCACGTAGTACTTCATGTCGTCGAAGTCCAGGGCTTCCAGGTTGGCGCCCCAGCGGGGGAGGGGCTTTTTCTGAAAGATCTCGAAGGCCCGCAGGCGGAACTCCCGCATCCAGTCGGGTTCCCCCTTCATGCGGGAGATGTTCTCCACGATCTCCGCTGTGAGGCCACGGCCGCTCTGGAAGCTGTAGTAGTCTTCCTCGTCGCGAAACCCGTACTTATACTCCAGGTCGATGCCCAGATCCTTGGCCACTTAGACACCCCTTTTCAATCCAAAGTGGTTCACTCGGAATTCTGGTCTCAGCATACACCAAAAGAGCATCCATCGCATCCATTCCGTGGCCCATGGTATCATCGGGCCATGGGAAAGGGCTTCTGGCGTCGGCGGGCTTGTTTGGCCGTGGTGGAGCTGAGGTCGGACCGCTGGCGCCTCTGGGTACCGGTTCCCCTGAGCCTTCTAGAGGACTTCCTCATCCTGGCTGCAGTCACAGGCAGCCTCTGGACCCGTTTCTTTGCTCTGAGGGGTCTTCTTCCCCTGCCAGCGGTGAAAGGTCTTTCCCTCTACCGGGTCGGCATGGGTTTCCTGCGGGAGATCCGCGACGCCGGGCCGGAAGTCTGGCTCCGCATCCAGGTGGCAAAGGATCGAATTCACCTTGCGGTTCGCACCCTCTGAGGGTTTTTTTCGGGTGGGCGTCGATCTGGTGGAGGTGGACCGCGTCCGGCGCCTCCTGGACCGCCATCCGCGGGCCGAGGTCAAGCTCTTCACGGAAAGGGAACGCCATCTCTTTGTGGGTTCCCGGCGCATCCAGCGGATGGCGGGTACCTTTGCCGCCAAGGAGGCCGTCTGGAAGTGCCTGGGGCGGGGCTTCCGGGGCATGTCGTTGCATGATGTGGAGATCCTGCGGGATGGGGCAGGAAAGCCGGAGGTCCTTCTTTCGGGAGGGGCGGCGCAGCGGGCTTTCGAGCTGGGCATCCAGGGGATCGAGGTCAGCATCAGCCATGAGGCCTCCCTCGCCGTGGCCCAGGCCATCGCATGGGGAGGTTTTTCTCGTTGAGGGAACGGGGCTGGATCGAGATTGATCATGGGGCCCTCCGCCACAACGTGGAGCCATCCGCCGGCAGGTGGGAGGGGCCCGGCTCTTGGGTGTGGTGAAGGCCGACGGCTACGGCCACGGGGCGGTGGAGGCGGCCCAAACCCTCCTTGCTGCGGGCGCCTTCGGCCTGGCGGTGGCGTCGGTGGAGGAAGCCCTTTTCTTGCGAGAAGGGGGCATCCGGGGGTTTCTGCTCGTCATGGGGTATACCCCTCGGGAAACGGTGGCCGACATGATCCGCCAGAGGATCTCGGTGGCCCTTTTGGATGAAGACCACGGCCGGGAACTGGCAGAGGAAGCCCGGCCCTGGGTGGAAAAGGGGGCCCCGCCCCTGCCCGTTCATCTGAAGGTGGATACGGGCATGAGCCGCCTGGGGGTCCTTCCCCAAGGGGCCAAAGGAGCCGTGAGCCTCCTGGGGGATTCCCCCTACCTGCATTGGGAAGGGACCTTCACCCACCTGGCCCGGGCCGATGAGAGGGATCCAGGCCCGACCCATGAGCAGCTGGAGCGGTTCCAACAGTTTCTCCATGGGCTTCGCCTTAAGGGCCTTCACCCCGGGATGGTCCACGCCGCCAACACCGGAGCGGCCCTTCAGTTCCCCGGGGCCCGCCTCGATGCGGTGCGGGTGGGCATCGGCCTGTACGGCTACCTGCCTTCCCCCCATCTGGAAAACCCGGGTTTGAGGCCGGTGATGGCGGTGAAAAGCCGCCTGGTGCAGGTGAAAAGGCTCCCTCCCGGCACCCCGGTGAGCTACGGGGGCACCTACCGGACACAGGAAGAAGAGTGGGTGGGGGTCGTGCCCCTGGGCTATGCCGAGGGGATCCCACGCCTCCTCAGCAACCGCGGCCACTTCCTTTGGCAGGGGCAGGAGGTGCCCATCCGGGGCCGGGTCTGCATGAATCTCACCATTCTGAGTCTCCCCCGGGAAGGGAAGCGGGGGGACGAGGTGGTGCTCCTGGGTCAGCAAGGGGATGAGGTTCTGGATGCCTGGGATTGGGCCAGGTGGGCCGACACGATTTCCTATGAGATCCTGACGGGATTCGGGGGTCGCCTTCCCCGCTATCATGTGGGAAAGAGAGAGGATGGTCGTTGATGAGGCCTTTGATCGGCATGACCCTGGGTACGGCGGAAGACGAGAAAAAGGGGCGCCTCGATCGCCAGTATCACGATTATGGGGAAGCTGTGGCCGAGGCGGGGGGAGCTCCCTTTTGGATTCCTCCCTTGGCGGATAAAGAAGCGTTGGATACCCTTCTCCTGGTCATGGACGGCCTTCTTTTGACGGGCGGGGGCGACCTGGAAGCCTGGCGCTTCGGGGAGGATCCCCATCCAGCCCTCTCGGGTGTCCAGCCCTGGCGGGATGAAGCGGAGCTCTATCTCTACCGCCGGGCTCGGGAGATGAACCTCCCCATCCTGGGGATCTGCCGGGGCTGCCAGCTGATCAACGTGGCCCAGGGGGGAAGCCTCGTCCAGGATATCCCCTCTCAGCTGCCTGGAAGCCTTGCTCACCAGCAGAGCTTGCCGGCAGACCAGGCTTCCCACGGGATCCGAGTGGAGGAAAGGAGCCGTCTGGGCCACATCCTCGGCCTGGAGGAGGTGGAGGTGAACTCCTTCCACCATCAGGCGGTGGGGCGACTCGGGGAGGGGCTGCGCTTGGCGGCTTCCAGCGCCGGCGATGGGGTGGTGGAAGGGATCGAGGGAACCGCAGGGCCCTTTCTTCTGGGGGTGCAATGGCATCCCGAGCGGATGGAAAAAAGGGCTC
>JASBVX010000018.1 GCA_029960865.1 Bacillota bacterium
CTGATCCCAGCCGCGAAACATTGGCCCAGTTCCTCCACCGCTGGATGGAAACCGTTCAAAAGCACCAGGTGCGAGCGTGCACCTACGAAGAGTACGCCAAAATGATCCGCATCGCTCCCACCCTCGGGCCCATCCGCCTTGATAAGCTCCAACTGGCGCACCTGCAGGCCCTCTGTGCCACAAAGCTGCAGCAAGGCTTGAGCGCCAACACCGTCCGCATCATTCACGCCATCTTGCGCAAGGCCCTGGCCCAAGGGGTTAAATGGGGGCTTTTGGCCCGCAACCCCGCCGAGGCGGTGGATCGACCACGGATCCAGCGCCGGGACATGCCTACCCTATCGGTGGAAGAGGTGCAGGCTTTCCTTGCGGCCGCCAAGGAAGATCGGCTCTATGCCCTCTATGTGCTGGCCATCACCACCGGCATGCGCCAAGGGGAGCTCCTAGGCCTTCGCTGGGAGGACGTGGACCTTAAGGCCGGGCGGCTTTATGTGCGTCGTCAGCTGGTGTGGCTTCGTTACGCGGAGCCCGCGCTATCGGAGCCCAAGACCGCCAAGGGCAGGCGTACGGTGGAGCTTCCAGGCCTGGCTGTAGAGGCCCTACGCCAGCACCGCAAGCAACAAGCCAAAGAACGCCTGTTGGCGGGCCCTGCCTGGCAGGATTGGGGTCTGGTCTTCACCACCCGGCTAGGTACCCCCATTCATCCCTCCAACCTGCGCACCCGCTCCTTTCAGCCCCTCTTGAAGAAAGCGGGCCTTCCCCTCATCCGGTTCCATGACCTTCGCCACACCCATGCAAGCCTACTCCTAGCGGCCGGGGTCCACCCCAAGCTGGTTCAAGAGCGGTTGGGCCATGCCACCGTCGGCATCACACTGGACGTGTACTCCCACACCGTCCCCCCGCTCCATCGGCAGGTGGTCGGCATCGTGGAAGGCCTGCTCAAGTCCGGTACGGCGGAGTAAAACCGCACCGGATTGCAGTAAGATTGCAGTAAAAACAGCGAAAAACGGGGCATACCCCTCAGGGGTACCGCCCCGTTTTCCTTGTGGTTGTGGGAAAAATGTTGGTGCGCCCAGGAGGATTTGAACCCCCGACCTGCTGATCCGTAGTCAGCCGCTCTGATCCGCTGAGCTATGGGCGCAAATCTTATGGCGGAGAGGGCGGGATTCGAACCCGCGCTGGGGCTTACACCCCACTAGAAGTTTAGCAAACTTCCCCCTTCGGCCTCTTGGGTACCTCTCCCCTCGCCCTTCTGGAAAGGGCGGACATTATAGTAGCATGCGGCCTTACGCGAAGCAAGAAGCCCCTCACATAACCGGTCTTCGGCCGGAATAGATCCCCTGGGGTGGAGTCTTTGGAGCGAGAACCCCTGGCTATTGCCATGGGCCTTTTGCGGGCCCTTTCGGGCTCCGCCGAGCTTCTCGTCGGCCTCCTCATCCTCTATTGGGGGAGGGTGGAGACCGGTCTGAGGCTCAATGCCTATATGGCCTTGGTAGGCCCCCTGGTCCTCTTGACCGTGACCGCCCTTGGCACCATCGGCCTTCTGGGAAAGGGCATGTCGGCCACCAATCTTCTCCTCATCCTCCTGGGAGTCGCCCTCATCCTTTATGCCACCCGCTAGGACCGGCACCAGCATCTCGCCCCCAGGCATAACCCTGCCAGGGTAGCGAGGTGATGGGGATGTCGCCGACTGCGGCTCTAGCTGGTTTCGCCATCGGTATCCTTATCGGCCTGACAGGGATGGGGGGCGGAAGTCTCATGACCCCCCTTCTTCTGTGGCTGGGCCTGCCTCTTCCCTCCGCCGTGGGCACCGACATGATCATCGTGGCCGTCACCAAGCTGGTGGCATTTTGGCAACACCGGCGGCAAAAGAATATCGCCTGGCCCTTGCTCCGCTGGCTCCTCATAGGGGGAGCGCCGGCCGTCCTGGCAGGAACCCTCCTTCTGACCCGTTGGGGCCATCAGCCGGAGATGAAGCACTTCTTCGTGGAGATCTTGGGAATAGCCCTCATGGCGGCCGCCCTCCTCTCCACCTTTTCCCTGCTTCTCCCTCGCCTCCGGCAGGCTCCCCGTCGCCCCCACCTTCCGCCTCTCCTGTGGGTTGTGGTCGGCGCCGCCATCGGCTTGGTGGTAGGACTCACCTCCATCGGAGCCGCCACCCTGCTGGCGCCCCTTCTTCTCCTCTTCTCGGCCCTCCTCCCCAGGCAGATGGTAGGCACCGACATCGCCTTCAGCCTGGCCATTTCCCTTTTGGCAGGCGTCCTCCACCTGGCGGCCGGGACGGTGGAGATGCCTCTGGTCCTCAACATTCTCTTGGGATCCGCCGCAGGCGTCTACATGGGAAGCCGCCTCACCCTCCACGTGCCCCAGCGCAGCCTGCGGCTTCTCTTGGCGGGAGTCGTGTTTGTTGTCGGGGCTCACTGGGCGATGGGGAGCTGAAAACATTTGGCGGAGGGGGCGGGATTCGAACCCGCAAGTCCACGAAGGACGGCGGTTTTCAAGACCGCTCCGTTGCCAGTTACGGGTACCCCTCCGCAGCTCCCCCATTATAGCAACAGGGAGAGGCAACCGCTCAGAAGGAGAAAGGAGGTGCCACGCTGCCTTTCTCATTGATCCAAAGGCTGATGAAGGATGCCGGCGTTACGTCAAAAGCCGGGTTCCAAACGGGGACCCCCGGAGCCAAGTACCGGCAAGGCTCCCTCCCCAGGACTTCCTCCGGATTCCTCTCTTCAATGGGGATGACCTTTCCATCGGAGGCTTCGCCGTCGAAGGTGGTGGAGGGAGCCGCCACCACGAAAGGTATGCCGTGGGCCTGAGCCAGGACGGCCAGGCTGTAGGTGCCGATCTTGTTGGCCACGTCCCCGTTTCTGGCGATCCGATCGGCTCCCACCACCACCGCCTGGATCTTTCCCTGGGCCATTAAAGAGGCGGCGGCGCTGTCCACGACGACGGTAAAGGGAATGCCTTCCTTCTGCAATTCCCAGGCGGTCAGGCGACCGCCCTGGAAACGGGGCCTGGTTTCCCCGGCGTAGACATGGGAAAGGTGACCTTCCTGCCAAAGGTGGCGAAGGATGCTGAAGGCGGTCCCGTAGCCTCCCGTGGCCAGGGATCCCGTATTGCAATGGGTATAGAGGGTCGCCTTGCCTTTATCACCCAAAAGAGGGCCAAGGGCTTCTGCGCCAAAGCGCCCGATGGCGAGGTTCTGCCGGCGGTCTTCTTCGTGGATAAGCCTCGCTTCCCTCCAGAGGGCCTCCTCCGCCTCCGGCCGTTCCCCTTCCCCTTGCTCCCCCCAGACCTGCGCCAGGCGCCGGAGGGCCCAGAAGAGGTTGACGGCCGTCGGACGGGACTGCTCCAGGGCCTGGTATGCCTCCGCAAAGGCGCGCCGTTTGTCCTGCAAGGGAGCCCTTTCGTGCCGGCGCATCTCCAGCGCCAGGCCGTAGGCCGCCGCAATGCCGATGGCAGGGGCGCCTCTCACGGCCATCCGGCGGATCGCCTCCGCCACGTCAGCAGCGTTGCGGCAAGTGAGGTACGTTTCCTCCCAAGGAAGTGCCCGCTGGTCCAGAAGGCGAAGGAACCTTCCCTCTTCGTCAGGAATGATGGCTTCCACCACGGTTCACCCCTCCCTCCCATCCGCGGATGAGGTAACCCAGGCGGGCTTCCGCCTCCACCAGCTCCGCCAGGAAGGCTGCCTCGGCCAGACTCTTTCCCCAGGCCACCACCCCGTGCCGTTCCAGAAGGAAAGCTGGGTAACCTTCGGCAGCCGCTGCCCGGGCCACCTCCGCCAGATCCTGGGATCCCGGGGGCCGGTAGGGAAGAACAGGAACCTCCCGCAGGCTTCTCAGCCCTTCTTCGCTGACTAGGGGCAGTTGCTTCCCCACGTAACTGAAGGCGGTGGCGTAGGGGGAATGGGTATGCACCACCGCTGTCACCCCCCTCTCCACCAGGCGGTGGAGGGCCAGATGGAGGGGCAGCTCCGACGACGGAGGAATCGGGCTCAGCGTCCGCCCGTGGCGGTCCACCACCGCGATCTCCTGAGGCTGGATCAGGCCCAGGGTAGCTCCTGTGGCGGTGACAAGGATACGGTCCCCCAAAGCCATGCTCACGTTTCCCGACCGGGCCGGCACAAGGCCTTGCCGATCCAGGCGGCGGCAGGTCTGCACCAGGATCTCCCGGGCGGCCCCTTCGGGGCTCGCCATCCTACTGGCTCCGATCCTGCATCCTTTGCGCCAGATTGGCCATTTCCAGGCCTGGCATGGCGTCCCCCAGGCCGCGGCTCAACTCCGCCAGGCGCTCCGGATCCTGGTAATTCTTGACGGCCTCCACGATGGCCCGGGCAAACTTCTCCGGCTGGGAGGATTTGAAGATGCCCGACCCCACGAAGACGCCGTCGGCACCCAGAAGCATCATCAGGGCCGCGTCAGCCGGGGTAGCCACCCCTCCGGCGGAAAAGTTCACCACCGGAAGACGCCCTGCCTCCCGGACCTCCCTCAGGAGGTGGAGGGGAGCTCCTAGCTCCCGCCCCAGAACCACCAGTTCCTCGTCCCCGGCCCCTTGAACCTGCCGTATGTCCTTTTGGATCTGCCGCAGATGACGAACCGCCTCCACGATGTTGCCGGTGCCGGCCTCGCCTTTGGTGCGGATCATGGCGGCTCCTTCGCCGATCCGGCGCAGGGCCTCCCCCAGGTTGCGGGCACCGCAGACGAAGGGAACCTGGAACTCTTCCTTGTGGATGTGGAACTCCTCATCGGCCGGGGTCAGGACCTCGCTCTCGTCGATGAAATCCACGCCCAAAGCCTCCAGAATGCGGGCTTCCGCCACATGACCGATGCGGCACTTGGCCATGACGGGAATGTCGACAGCTTCCTGAATCTTCAGGACCACCTCAGGATCGGCCATCCTGGCCACTCCCCCAGCAGCCCGGATATCGGCGGGAACCCGCTCTAGAGCCATCACCGCCACGGCTCCTGCTTCCTCCGCAATGCGAGCCTGATCGGGGGTGGTCACATCCATGATGACACCCCCTACAAAGGATCGGGCCAGATCTTTCTTCGCCATGACGATAGCCTCCCTTTACGTAGACACTACTCCGCTGTCCTCACATCATCAACGGCTCCCGTTTTCCTCATCGGCCACCACCCGGGCAACCGACACCACCCCATCCCCCTCATCGAGGCGGATAAGCCGCACCCCCCGGGTCAGGCGGCCCTGCCGGGAGACAGTATCGGCCGCCAGGCGGATGACCACTCCCCGAGCGGTAATGATCATGACGTCGTCTTCCGGGTGGAGAGCCCGGATCGCCACGAGAGGTCCTGTGGCCGCCGTCACCCTGGCCGCCCGCAGGCCCAGGCCCCCCCGCTTTTGCAACCGGAATTCTTCCAGGGCCGTTCGTTTCCCGTACCCCTTCTCCGTCACCACCAGGAGATCCATCCCCGGTTCCACCGCTACCATCCCCACCACCTGATCCCCCGCCGCCAGGCGGATACCCTGCACTCCTTGGGCGCTGCGGCCCATGGGCCGCAGTTCCCCTGCGGAAAAGGAGATGGCCTGGCCTTTGGCGGTGGCGACGAGGAGCCGGTCGTCTCCACCGATCAAGCGGACACCGATAAGGCTGTCCCCCGGCGCCAGGCCCAGGGCACGGATGCCCGTGCGCCGGATCTGCTGGAACTCGGAGAGAGGCGTCTTCTTGACCTTACCCTTCAAGGTAGCGAAGAGAAGGTACCCGTCCCTTTCCGCCAGGTGGGTCGAGAGGGCCGCCGTCACCTTTTCCCCGGGCAAAATGGGGATGAGGTTCACCAGCGCCATGCCCCTGGCCTGCCGGGAGCCTTCAGGGACCTCATAGGCTCGCAAGGGATAGACCCTCCCCTGGTTGGTGAAGAAAAGGAGGGTGTGGTGGGTGCTGCCCACAAAGAGATCCTCGACAAAGTCTTCGTCGCGGGTGGTGATCCCTGTCTTTCCCCGCCCGCCCCGGCTCTGGGTGCGGTAGGTCTCCAAAGGAACTCTCTTGATGTACCCGGCGTGGGTGAGGGGGATCACCACGGGCACGTCTTCCACGTAATCCTCCGGCGACTTTTCGCCTTCCGCCGCCACCAGGCTGGTGCGGCGGTCATCCCCGAACCGGCGGCCGATATCTTCCAGCTCTTCTTTGATGACGCCCCGCAGGGCGGCCGGGTCTTCAAGGAGGTGGTTGTAGTAGGCGATATCCTTCTGGAGGCTTTCGTATTCGCCCGTCAGTTTTTCCCGCTCGAGCCCCGTCAGGCGCTGCAGGCGCATCTCCAAAATGGCGTTGGCCTGCTTTTCGCTGAAAGAGAAGGTCCCCATCAGCCCCTGCCGGGCCTCTTCGATGGTGTGGCTGGCCCGGATGAGGGAGATGATGGCATCGATATGATCCAGCGCCTGCAAAAGGCCCTCCACGATGTGGGCGCGATCCAAGGCTTTTTGCAGGAGATAGCGGGTGCGGCGGGTCACCACTTCCACCTGGTGCTGCAGGTACACCTGCAGCGCCTCCTTGAGGTTGAGCTGCCGGGGTCTGCCCTCCACCACCGCCAGCAAGATGACGCCAAAGGTGATCTCCAGCTGGGTTTCGCGGTAAAGGCGATTGAGGAGGACGTGGGGATTGACTCCCCTCCCCAGGACGATGACGACCCTCATGCCTTTCCGGTCGCTCTCATCCCTCAGATCGACGATGCCTTCCAGCCTCTTCTCCCGCACCAGTTCGGCGATGTGTTCAATGACCCTGGCCTTATTGACCTGGTAAGGAATCTCCGTGACCACCAGTTGCTGGCGGCCGCCGCCGGCTTCCTCGATATGGACCCGGGCCCTGACCTTCAGGCCGCCGCGCCCCGTCTCGTAGGCTTGCCGGATCCCTTCCCGGCCCACGATGAGACCGCCGGTGGGGAAATCGGGCCCCGGGATATGGTGGAGAAGGTCTTCCACTTCCAGCTCAGGGTTATCCAAAAGGGCGATGGCGCCCGCCACCAGCTCCCTTAGATTGTGCGGCGGGATCTTGGTGGCCATACCCACGGCTATGCCGTCGGAGCCGTTCAAAAGGAGGTTGGGAAAGCGGGCCGGAAGCACCACCGGCTCTTGATGCACCCCATCGAAGTTGGGCTGGAAATCCACCGTGGCTTTGTCGATGTCCCGTAAAAGCTCCAGGGCCAGGGGGGAGAGGCGGCTTTCGGTGTACCGCATGGCCGCCGGTGGATCCCCGTCCACGCTCCCCATATTGCCGTGGCCGTCCACGAGGGGGTAGCGCAGGGAAAAATCCTGGGCCAACCGCACCATGGCGTCGTAGACGGCAGCGTCGCTGTGGGGATGGTATTTGCCCAGAACATCGCCCACGGTGACGGAGGATTTCCGGTAAGGCTTATCGGGGGTGCGGCCTGCCTCGTACATGGCATAGAGGATGCGCCGGTGAACCGGCTTCAAGCCATCCCGGGCATCGGGGAGGGCGCGGGCCACGATGACGCTCATGGCGTAGTCGATGTAGGACTGCTGCAGCTCTTCGGTGATGTCGATAGGAATGATCTCGTGGGCCATGGTCACCCTCCTTTACCCGATGGTATCCAGGTTGCGGACCAGGTGGGCGTGATCCTCGATGAACTGACGGCGGGGTTCCACCTTTTGCCCCATGAGGATGGTGAAGATCTCATCGGCCCGGATGGCATCCTCCACCGCCACCTGGTAGAGACTTCTGCGGGCTGGATCCATGGTGGTGGACCAGAGCTGTTCGGCATCCATCTCGCCAAGACCCTTGTAACGCTGGGGATTCTCCACCGCCTCCCAACCCCCGAGGCTGGCGATGATTTCATCCCTCTCCGCATCGGAATACGCGTAACGGGGGGTCTTGTCACCTTTTTTCGGGATGATCTCATAGAGGGGAGGACGGGCGATGTAGAGATAGCCTGCCTCGATGAGCTCCCTCATGTAGCGGAAGAAGAAGGTGAGGAGAAGGGTCCGGATATGGGCCCCGTCCACATCGGCGTCGGCCATGATGAGGACTTTGTGATAGCGGGCTTTGGAAAGGTCGAAGTCCTCCCCGATCCCTGTTCCCAAAGCGGTGATGATGGCCCGGATCTCCGTGTGGGAGAGCATGCGGTCAAGGCGAGCCTTCTCCACGTTGAGAACTTTCCCCCGCAGAGGAAGGATGGCCTGGGTATGCCGATCCCGGCCGCTTTTGGCGGAACCCCCGGCCGATTCCCCCTCCACGATGAAAAGTTCCGCCTCTTCCGGGTTCCGGGTGATGCAGTCGGTGAGCTTCCCGGGAAGGGGAGAAACATCCAGGGCGCTTTTCTTGCGGGTGAGCTCCCTGGCCTTGCGCGCCGCCTCCCGCGCCCTGGCGGCCACGATGGCCTTTTCCACGATGGACCGAGCGATCTGGGGCTGCTCTTCAAGAAACGCCAGGAGTCCCTCTGCCACCAGGGACTCCACGATCCCCCGCACTTCGCTGTTTCCCAGCTTCGTCTTTGTCTGCCCTTCAAACTGGGGCTCAGGAAGCTTCACACTGATGATGGCGGTCAACCCTTCGCGAATGTCTTCGCCGGAAGGGGCTTCCCCGTTTTTGAAGAGGCCAAAGCGCCGCCCATACTCCTGCACCGCCCGGGTAAGGCCGGCTTTAAAGCCGGTCTCGTGAGTGCCGCCCTCCACCGTGTGGATGGTGTTCGCGAACGAGAAGAGGCTCTCCACATACCCATCGGTCCACTGCAGGGCTGCTTCCACGTCGATCCCCTGCCGCCGCCCCTGGATGGAGATGGGCTCCGGGTGGAGGGGATCTTTGTTCTTGTTCAGCTGCTCCACAAACGCGACCAAACCGCCTTCGTAATGATAGGTGACCTTTTTCCCGCTGCGACGGTCCTCCAGGTTAATGGTCAGACCGGCGTTGAGGAACGCCAGCTCGCGCAAGCGCTGGGCCAGGATGTCGTAGTTAAATTCCGTTTCCTCGAAGATGGTGGCATCGGGCTTGAAGCGGATGACGGTGCCCCGCTTGTCGGTGGTACCCAGGACCTCCAGATCCGTCAAAGGATGGCCGCGGCCAAAGCGCTGGCGATAGATGTGGCCATCCCGGTAGACAGTTGCCTCCAGCCACTCGGAAAGGGCATTGACCACGGAAACGCCTACCCCGTGGAGGCCTCCGGTGACCTTGTAGTGGCTGCCGCCAAACTTGCCGCCGGCGTGGAGCATGGTCAGGACCACCTCCAGGGTGGGCTTTCCCACCGTGGGGTGCATCCCTACTGGGATACCGCTCCCGTTGTCCTCCACCTGACAGGAGCCGTCCTCGAAAAGAGTCACCCAGATCCCGTCGCAGTGGCCCGCCAGGGCCTCATCCACGGAGTTGTCCACCACCTCATACACGAGGTGGTGCAACCCCCGGGGACCGGTGCTGCCGATGTACATGCCCGGGCGCCGGCGAACCGCATCCAGGCCCTCCAGGACCTGAATCTGGCTTTCATCGTAGGCCAAAGGGCTAATCCTCCCTTACGCGAAAGTCCGTTTCGCGTACCGTTTTCCAGTATACCGCATCGCCCGGGCTTTCCTTACGGAAGAGGCGGCTCCCCATGGCCGCCGGGGCCACCGCGAAGAGATGGAGGCTTTGGGTTGTCACCGCCAGGGTGTTGGGCTTTCCACCGGCATGGTCCTTCACCCTGCCCCGCACCCCATGGTGTTCGATGAAGGCTTTGAAATCGGGACTGGATTCAAGGCAGCGGTACGAAAAAAGGCCGATCAGATCTTCCTTCTTCATTCTTCTTGCCTTCCGTGGGCTCGCCGCCTTTCCTGCCATGCTTCCAGCCGGACCCGCCACTCGCGCAAGGCATCCTGCAAAGGATCGAAGGTTTGGGGGAACCCCATATCGGCCAGCTTGCGGCGCGCTTCCTCGATCTCCTGGGGCTCAAGGGGCGGGTCGTAGGATGGAGCTGACAGAGGCCTTCCCCCCACTTTCACCCGGATATCCTCAATGCCTTCTGCCCCCAGATGCTTTAGACGGCTGAGGATGCGGTTCTTCAAAAGGGCCACCTGCTGGGCCCAGGAAGAGCTCTCCGCTTCCACCCAAAGAGTAGAGCCCTGGACCCAAAGAGCCCGGCAGCGCTGGGCGAGAAGAGCTCCCGCCGCCTCCGACCACAGGGTTACCGCCTGCTGCCGCTGGGCCGTCTCCTTCAACCCCAGCTGACCCAAGGCTTCCCAGAGGCTCTGGCGAAGCGGCTCCATCAGCCGTCCTCCCTTCCCACTGCTCCGTCAGCCACCCAGATCCGGCGGATAGACCGGTCCTGGGGGACCCACTGCGGATCAGTGGTGGTGAAAAACGATTGACCTTCCTCTCCCAACATTACCTGCAGGCGGCTCCGATGGGAAACGTCCAATTCTGAAAAGATATCGTCCAAGAGGGCCACGGGATGAACTCCGAGCTGTTCTTGGAGATAGCGGATTTCCGCCGCCTTCAAGGCCAGGACCAGCGACCTTTGCTCCCCCTGAGAGGCAAAGAAGCGGGCCCGCCTCCCGCGAAAGAAGATGTGGATCTCATCCCGGTGAGGGCCCACCAAGGTAGTGAGGCGCCTTTCTTCCTCCCTGTGCCTTTCCTCCAGCTGCTCCCGGAGAAGATTTCGCCACCCTTCGACATGGGACGGAAAGGAGGTAGGAGGCTCCGCCTCTTTCCCACCGCCCGGCTGCCAGTAGAGGTCCACCTCTGCCGTTCCCAGCATGGCAGCAGCCGCTTCGCGAAACATGGGCAGATACCGGAGAAAAAAGGCTTGCCTTTCCGCTGCGACCGGGGCCGCTGCCTCAATCCAAAGGGCGCCCCATGCTTCTTCCGATCCCCGGTCTCCCCTTTTTCCCAGGTGCCTGAGAGCGGCGTTTCGCTGCAAGAGGGCCGCTTTCATGCGGCTCCTTTTTTCCAGGTAGGAAGGGCTGCTTTGCATCAGCAGCCGATCCAGCCAGGCCCGCCGCAGCTGCGGGGATCCCTTCAGCAAGTGGAGCTCATCGGGGGTAAAGAGGATCACAGGCATTTTCCCCATAAGGGCCGAGAGCTTGGGCAGGGGTTTGCCCGCTACCCGGATCCGCTTCCCCCGGGTTCCATCCCATCGCACCTCCACGCGGCGCAGGCCCCGTTCATCCCTCAAGGACCCTTCTACCCTCCACCCGCTGGAGCCCCAGCGGGCCAAGGATTCATCGTGGGAGCTCCGGAAGGATCGCCCCAAGGCAAGAACATAGATGGCTTCCAGGAGGCTGGTTTTGCCGGCACCGTTGGGACCGATGAGGGCGTTTTGCCCAGGGGAAAAGGCCACCCGGGCGCCCGCCCAGTTGCGAAAGGAGTGAATCACCAGCTCCTCCAGGTAGAGGCTTGCCATCACGGGCCATCCTTCTGGACCCTAAAGCGGAGCACAACCCGCCCGTGCCGGAAAAGGACTTCATCTCCCGGATAGAGCTGTCGCCCACGATGGGTTTCCCGCTTCCCGTTGACCCAGATGCGGCCTTCGTCCAGGAGGTGCTTCACCTCTCCCCCGGTTCCCACCAGACCCATCAATTTCAAAAACTGTTGCAGGCGGATGGGAAACCGCTGCAAAACCACCTCTTCCACGGGCCCCCGAGCTCCTTTTTCCTCCATCAGCTTAGGAGCACAGGGAGGAGGTAGTAGCGATAGGGGGAATCTCCAGGGCTGGCCAGCAAAAGGGCCTGGCTGGGTCCGGCAAAGCGGAGTTCCACTTCTTCGTCTTCAGGGAAAGCGCGCAGGCCTTCCAAGAGGAATTGGCCATTGAAAGCCAGCTGCAGCTCCGGGCCTTGGCCTTCGCCCTCCACCTCTTCCGAGGAGCTTCCTACGTCGGCGGCTTTGGCGGAAAGCTGCAGCCCGGAATGTTTCACTTGCAAGGAAATCACCTGGCTGTGGTCCTTTTCCGCAGCGGCGATGATCAGGGACCGCTGGAGGGCGGCCACCATCTCACCGGCCATCACCTTCACGGTGGTGGGGTATTGGGTCGGAACCATGGATAGGACGTCAGGGAAAGAACCGTTGAGGAGGGACGTGTAGAAGCGCAGCCCCGGCAGCTCTACCCCCAGGCGCTGGTCGTAGAAGGCGATCTCCACCTCTTCTTCATCGCGATCTTCCAGAATGCGGGTCAGCTCCAAAAGGCCCCGGGCAGGCGCCACCACTTCTACGCTATGTTCCCGCTCTTCCAGCGGGAAACGGACGTGGGCCACGCGGAACCCATCGGTGGCCAAGGCTTGGAAATGGTGCGGGCCGAGACGGAGCTGAATTCCCATCAGAATCGGGCGGGTATCCTTGGTGGCGACCGCCGGGGCCACGTCGCGGACGGCTCTTTGCAAGAGGGCCGTGGATATT
>JASBVX010000250.1 GCA_029960865.1 Bacillota bacterium
CTAGGCTTTCCTGTTGTGCCGGCTAGTATGCTGGGGAAGAGGTGAGGCCCGTGTCCACACCGCCGGTTTACCTGGACGAACAGAGTCAAAAGGATCTCTTGCAGCGTTTGCGGCGCATCGAAGGCCAGGTGCGGGGAGTACAGGGGATGGTGGAGCGAAAAGAACCCTGCGACAGCATACTGACCCAGATCAGCGCCCTCCGGGGCGCCATCAACCAGGTAGGAAGGATCCTCTTGGAGGAGCATATGCGCTCTTGCATCCTGGAGGGTCTGGAAGAATCGGAGGTCAAAGGGGAGCTCCGCCGCCTCCAGGCAGCCCTGAAGACCTTCTTGAGCTAGTAGATGGTGGGCTCAAACTCCAGGCGGATGCCAAAGGATCTTTGGACATCTTCCCGGATGCGAAGGGCAAGCTCCAGGATCTCCTGGCCGGTAGCCCCTCCGGTATTGATGAGAACCAGGGCGTGGCTAGGGGCGACCCCCGCCCGCCCCAAGGTTTTCCCTTTCCATCCCAAGCGGTCGATGATCCAGGCAGCCGAGAGCTTCACCTTTCCCTCTCCGGCGGGATAGCCGGGAAGGCCCCGGTATTCTTTCAAAAGCTCCTGGTATAGCCCTTCCTCCACCACAGGATTCTTGAAGAAGCTCCCTCCGTTTCCCACCACCGCCGGATCGGGGAGCTTTCGCTTCCGGATGGCCACCACCGCAGAAAAGATGTCCTTAGCCGTCGGCTGTTCCACATGGGCCAGGGTCTTCTGTAGATCGGGGTATTCCAGAACCGGTGCCCACGGTAGAGGGAGAAAGACTCTCAGCTTTAAGATCAGGAGGTCTTTGCCCTTTTCTTCCTTGAAAAGGCTGTGGCGATAGCCGAAATGAAGGTCTGGAGCCTCCAGAACCCGGACCTTTCCTTCCTTCATATCCAGCACTTCCACGGAATGAAAGCGGTCTTTCAACTCCAACCCATAGGCCCCGATATTCTGAACGGGAGCACCTCCCGCTGTACCGGGGATTAAGGCCAGGTTCTCCAGACCCGGGAGACCCTGGGAAAGGGTCCAGGCCACGAAGCCGTGCCAGTCTTCTCCGGCGCCCGCTTCCACAAGGGCGCCTTGCGGCCCCTCTTCCACAATGCGTTTTCCCGCGATCTCCACCTTCACCAGGGTTTCCTCCACATCCCGGGTGAAAAGGATGTTGCTGCCGCCCCCCAAAAAGAAGTAGGGACCCGAGTCCTTCTCTCTCTCAGCCAGCACCAGCGCCTCTTCCCGGTTGTGAAGGGCCACCAGCGCCCGGGCTTTGGCGGGCACTCTAAAGGTATTGAGAGGCCTTAAATCCACCGATTCCAGAATATCCAGGGCCAACTGCCTTCCTCCTACCCTCATGGATACTGCTTCTTAGCATGGCTTCTGCCCAGGGTCTTTGTCCATTGAAGGCGCGGGGATGGGGGTCAGCAGCCGGAAAGTGAAAGCATTCCTTGCCTTTTTCTGCGGCCTACGGAGTGACAGCTCCCATGGCTTTTGTCCGTGAAGCGCCCCTTCCACCGCCACCTCAGCATGCCAGCCTCTTCCTGGCTTCCCTCCTCTTTCCCTCATTGACCGGCTGAGGGCCCGTTTCTTAGAATGACTCCTGGGCATTTGCTTTGTCGAAATACATCTTCATCACCGGAGGCGTCGTCTCATCCTTGGGGAAGGGCATTACCGCGGCATCCCTGGGGCGCCTCCTCAAAAACCGCGGGTTCAAGGT
>JASBVX010000251.1 GCA_029960865.1 Bacillota bacterium
AAGCAACCGGGACGGTATCCCTTCGGGATATTTGTCTATGAGTTGCAGAACGGTACCTGCCCACCTACGTCACCCGCCAGGCCCTCCAGATGAAGGCGGTGAAGGAGGTGGAGGCCTCCCTCCAGCTGGAAGAAGGCATGGAGCTCCTCACCCGGCCCGCCACCCAAACCCTGGGGCACATCTCGGGAAGGGGCCTTGGCCCCCAGTTTTTCCGGGCGGGTTCCGGGGAAACTCCGGCGGAAAAGAGGGTCCGGTTCCTGGTGAAGGCACCTCAGGGAGGGAAGGTGAACTTGGTGGTTCGCCACGCCCGGGCCGGCACGGTCAGGGTCCAGGTGGACCTTTCCTCTCTCACCTCCTGAGGGCTTTTCTTTTGCCCCCACCTGTGCTAGGGTGTCCCTCAGGTTGGGGAGTAGCCTCCCGCCCCCACGGGCGGGCCGGACGGCCGTCAAGACGGCTCCTAAAAGGGAGCCCGGCCGCCGGGGATCGACCTCCTGGCAAGACCACCGCGGACCGGCGGTGGTCTTTTTTGCCGCCTTGAAGGAGGTCGAAGGATGGACATCTCCCTCTACTTCAGCTGGCTATCCCTCCCCCTAGGGGGAAAGAGCCTTGGCGCCTGGCTTCTCTTCCACGTGATCTTTCTTTCCCTGGTGGCCTTGGATCTCTTGGTTGTGGGCAAAAGGTTTTCCCAAAAGCCTCCTCAGGGGAAAGAGACCCTGGCCCTGGCCTCCCTCTTCATCCTGGCCGCCCTTCTTTACGGAGGGGGCATCCTCTTCGTCTACGGAACCGAAGAAGGCCTTCTCTTTTTCACTGGCTACCTGGTGGAAGAAGCCCTCTCCCTTGACAACCTCCTGGTCATGGCCCTCATCTTCGAGGGTTTGGCCATCCCCCTCCTCTACCGCCATCGCCTCCTCTTCCTCGGCATTCTGGGAGCCATGATCCTGAGGGGCGCCATGATCATCCTCGGAGCAGCCCTCCTGGCGCGCTTTGGGTTTCTCCTCTTCGCCTTTGGCATCTTCTTGGTGGCCATGGGGGTAAGCATGCTAATCCGGAGGGAAAGACCCCGGGAACTCCAGGAAAACCGTCTCTTCCGGTGGCTCTCGTCCCGCCTCCCCCTCACCCCTCATCTGGACGGACCAAGGTTTTTCAGCGGCGGCAAAGCCACTCCCCTCTTCCTGGCCCTCCTCTGGATCCTCTTCGCTGACGCCATCTTTGCCCTGGACAGCATCCCCGCCATCTTCTCCATCACCACCGATCCCTTTTTGGTCTACACCTCCAACCTGTGGGCGGTGGCGGGCCTCAGGGCCCTCTACTTCGCCCTGGCCTCCCTCTTGCAGCGTTTTCGCCACCTCAAGACAGCCCTGGCCTGGCTTCTCCTCTTCATCGGGGGAAAGATCTTCTATCAGGAGTGGGTGGCGCCCGTCTCCGCCCCCTTCTCCCTGGCCATGACCTTCACCATCCTGGGGCTGGGGATTCTCTTTTCCCTGCGGGCCGAGAGGAAGGGAGGGGGGACGAAGGGATGACCGGGAGAAAGGACGGTCTACAGGATCGGGGGCGAAGGAGGGGCAAAGAGCCCACAAGGAGAGGGCCGGCGGCCGCCGGCCCTCTCCTCTTTCCTTCTCTCCTCCCTCTCGCCCCGCTCCGCCTTCTCCGTCGTCGGTTCTTCGCCCCCTATCAGCTGTAACCCTTGGCTTCCTCCGGCTTGATGGGCTTTTTAAAAAGGCC
>JASBVX010000252.1 GCA_029960865.1 Bacillota bacterium
GAGGCGGCGGTGGTTCCTCTTAGAACCCCCCGGCTTTAGCCGTGGGGAGGTTCAGCCCACGGAGGAAATGAAGCGTAGCCTTGCGGGCTCTCACTCGCAAGATTCGAACGCTCAGAGGCTGCCCTCCTGGCCCACGACATATCCGGCAAGGGAGATGTCCACTTCCTCGGGCTGAAACTCCGAATAGCTCAGCACATCCCCAGGTCCACCCTGGACGTTGGGATCAACGGCCTCGATGACCCCCGCACCGCCTAGGGATTCGGAGTCAGGCCTTTCCCTCCAGAAGATCCCGCAGCACCACGGCGTTGTTGTGTTCCTCGTCTTTAGCGCCATAGAGAAGGGTCACTGTGGCGGAGCAGGCCTTTTCCTTGAGCTCCTTCAAGATCTTTTGGGCTTCCGGCTCCTCCAGCTCCCTTTGATACCTCTGTCTGAACTCTTCCCAGCGGCCAGGATCATGGCCGAACCACTGGCGGAGCTCCGTGCTGGGGGAGAGTTCTTTGGCCCAGAGATCCATATGGACCTCTTCTTTCTTGAGACCCCTTGGCCACAAGCGATCCACCAGCACACGGTACCCATCCTCTGTGGCGGCAGCTTCATAGACCCGCTTGATCCTCACCGGCATGGCCACCATCTCCTGCCATAAGTTTCTCAGAAAGATGACAGGGAAGAGGGGCTATCCCCCTTCCCTGCACGGATCCGGGCCGTTGGCCTCTAGAAATCCCCTTCTCGGAGGTAGGGATAGCTCCAGAGAATCACCTGCAAAAGGACCGCCTTCAGCCAGGCCTGGTGCATCTTTTCCACCTCTTCCCCCGAGGCCCCCTTTTTCTCGAGGAAAGGCTTCAAGGTGGCAAAGATGGGGTAGGTGAGGGCCACCAGGTGGCGGAAATGGATGTGGGGTACCGCCTGAACCCCATCGGTTCGGTTCTTTCCTGTGCGGTGGTGACGCCGGCCTATCTCCAGCTGGTAGTCCAGCCAGGCCTGGTCGTAGGGGCGCCGGCAGGTGTCCAGGATCCATTGACCGAACCGTGCCCTCACCTTCTGCAGGTAATCTCCCAGGGGCTGCCCATCGGCGCCGGCAAAGTAAGCGACCAGGTGGGGCGTGGCCCCCACGAATCCGTACCAGACGTCCAGAATGGCATCCACCTGATCCTCCAGGATATCTCCCGCCTTACGGAGAGCTTCCTTGTCTTCCGGGGAAAAGGTCAGGCTTCTTTGGATATCCTGTAGCTCCTCCAGGGTAATGGGGGACCGGGGAAGTGTCGGTGAACCAAAAGTGTAACCAGGGATCTCTGCCATGACGACCAAACCTCCTTTGGTTTTAGGGTCTTTCAGGGTGGCCAGCCCAACTGGCTCCACACCTCCTCCCTTCGCTCCAGGGGAGCTTCTTTGAAGTCGGGGCAGGCCACCCGCAGGTCTCCTTCTCCGAAGGGGGCCTGCACAAAGGCGCAATAATGGGGTCTGGCTGTACCGGGGTACCGGTGGGGCTGGAAATACTGGCAGCTGAGGCACATGCGGGCCGGGGAAATCTCGCCCTTGTCCTGAAAACTGCGGATCATCTTGAGGAGGATGCGCAGAAGGGTCACTTTTTCCTCCCGGGACAGGACCCCCAGCGTCGGAGCGATGATGTCCGGCCACTGGACCGCTTGCTCCGCCAGGCGGCGACCCTCAACAGTGAGGCGGATCCGGACCTGGCGGCCATCGTCCGGGTTAGCTCCCTTG
>JASBVX010000253.1 GCA_029960865.1 Bacillota bacterium
GGCGGAGCCTCTGGCGGGGTTGGGGGTAGGGGCTATTCTGGTCCTGATCGGGGGGGCGGTGGCGGTGGAAGCCCTCATGACCCTCTGGCAGGGGAAAGTGGCCCTCACCCCAGAGTGGCCCGCCTTCTGGGTGGCGGCCGCCGCCCTTTTGGTGAAGGAATTCCTTTACCGCTGGAATGTGGGGGTGGCCCGGCACCTGCGCTCACCCGCCCTCATGGCCAATGCGGCCGATCATCGCTCCGACGAGTGGACGTCTCTTGCCGCCATGGCGGGGGTGGTGGGAGCCCAGCTGGGATGGCCTTGGGGTGATCCTTTCTTTGCCCTGGTGGTGGGCGGGGTGGTGGTCCATTACGGTTTTGGGGTCCTGAGGGAAAACGGGAGCGACCTTCTGGACCGCCAGGCCGATGAAGCAAGGCAGGGGGAGATCCGGGAAAAGACCTTGGAGATCCCGGGCGTGAAGGGGATCGACGCCCTGCGGACCCGGCGCTCGGGCCCTTTCGTCCATGTGGATATGGAGATCCGGGTGGGGAGGCATCTCACCCTCTTGGAGGCCGACGATCTCGCCCACGAAGTGATGAAGAAGGTGGGCGATCTGGATTTTGTCCAGGACGTCGTGGTTCACGTGAATCCCGAGAGGGAGGAGAAACAGTGAAGATTCTTTTGGACCTTGCCTGGTATTTTCGCCAAAAGAAGCTGGCCTATGGCTTGGGCGTGGGGATATTGATCCTCATCGGGCTTGTGAGCCTTATTCCCCCCTGGGCGGTGGGCCGGGTGGTGGATGCCATGCAAAAGGGCACCCTCACCGGCTCCCTTCTCGGGCGCTGGATCCTTTTGCTGGTGGCGGTGGGGCTTTTGGCCTATGGGCTTCGCTATGTTTGGCGCCTTTTTTTGCCGGCTGCCGCCTTTGAGCTGGGGATGGAGCTCCGGCAAAAGCTTTACGAGAAATTTACGCAGATGGATCCTCCTTTTTTCCAGCGCCACCGGACGGGCGATCTCATGGCCCATGCCACCAACGATGTGCAGGCGGTGGAGACGGCGGCCGGGGATGGTTTGGTGATGCTGGTGGATTCGGTGGTTTTTGGGGCTATGGTCATCCTCATGATGGGCGTCATCAGCGTTCCTTTGATGATCTTGGCCCTTTTGCCCATGCCCCTCATGCTGCTTTCCATGCGCTATTACGGCTTTGAGATCCACCGCCGCTTCGGAAGGGCCCAGGCCGCTTTTTCTCGCTTGAATTCGGCGGTGCAGGAGAACCTCCAGGGGGTGAGGGTCAACAAAGCCATGGGGCGCCAGGCAGCCGAGGCCAAGAAGTTTCAAGAGATTTCCGAGGATACGGTGCAGGAAAACATCAAGGTGGCCCAGGTGGAGGCCCTCTTTGAACCCACCATCCTTCTCTTTGTGGGATTCTCCTATTTTCTGGCGGTGGGTGGGGGCGCCTACCTTATCCAGAGGGGGTCCCTCACCTTAGGAGGGCTGACCAGCTTTGTCCTTTATCTGGGCCAGGCGGTGTGGCCCTTGATGGCGGCGGGCTTTCTCATGAACATCCTGGAGAGGGGCCGGGCTTCGTACGATCGGATCCGCACCCTTTTGGCGGAAAAGCCCGATGTGAAAGATGATCCAAAGGCCCTTTCAGAGCCTCCTTCAGGGGATCTGGAGATCCATATCGAGGTGTTCCGTTATCCCGG
>JASBVX010000019.1 GCA_029960865.1 Bacillota bacterium
CGCCTTCCCCCTGCAGCCATAGGTCCAGCGGAAAGGGCCATAAGAGAAGGAGGAGCAGCAAGAGGACGACGCCCAGGAAAACCGCCAGGTCAACCATGGGGTAAGGATGAACCCCAGGGGAAAAATTATGTGCCTTCGCTTTGCATCTTCCAGAAAAGCTGGTGGGGAGGGGTCTCATCAGGCCGGGGAAGCTCCGCGAGGTCTTCGATCCCCAGATCCTGGAGGAGACGAGGCGAGGTGCCGTAGAGAATGGGCTTTCCCGGTGTGGGGCGCCGGCCCACCTCCCGCACATACCCCGCCTCCACCAGGGTGCGCAGGACACCATCGCAGCTGACGCCCCGCCAACCCTCCAGCTCGGCCCGGGTAACAGGCTGGCGATAGAGGATGATGGCCAGGGTCTCGAGGGCCGCCGGTGAGAGGCTGAGGACGGAGGGGCCCTTCAATTTCGCCAGGATGGAGGCCCATTGGGGCTTCGTCACCAAGCGCCAGCCCCCGGCGACCCGCTCCAGCATGATACCCCGTTCCTCCCCCTTCAGATCCTCTTCCAGATCCTGCAGAAGGCTCATCACCGCCGCCGGCGGCAACCCCAGAAGGTCCGCCAGGCGGCGGGTGGAAAGGGGCTCATCGGCGGCGAAAAGAAGGGCTTCCAGGGCTCCTTTCACGGGAGGGACACCACCAGGGGGTGGCCTTGCGCCACCACGTTCCCGGTGCGGATCAGCTCCAAGAGGGCCAAAAAAAGAACGATCACCCGGCGCCTCGGAGCCTTTTCGGGAAAGAGCCGGGCAAAGGGAAGGGGCCCCCCCGCCAGCCGTTCCTTCAGCTCCGCCATGGCCGTTTCTAGAGGGTAGGCCTCCTTTTCCACCCGACGCACCCGCTCGTGGGCGCGCTTCCAAACATCTTCAAAGGCCAGGAGGAGGTCCTCCAGGGCCGGGGGGGAAGGTTCATCCCGCCCTCCTTGGGAAAACGGAGCTCTCCCCCGCCTGTACTTCTTTTGCGCTTCTTCCTGATAGCGGGCCAGGGCTTCGGCGACCGGCCGGTAGCTTTCCATGGCTTCCATCCTCTGGATCAGTTCCTCGATCGAGGGCCCTTCCTCTGCCCCCGGATCTTCCTCCTGGCCTGGCGACTCCTCCTCTTCCGCCGGCAAAGCCTCCCCCTCCACCTCCAGCTGCAGCGCAGCGTAAAACGCTCGGGAAAGCTCGTAAAGGTCTCCCGGCCAGCCTTCCCCCAAAGGTGCCCCGGCCCGCTCCGCCACTTCCTCCACCCGGCCCATGAGATCGGGCAGATGGTCTTCCGGCTTCATAGGCCCGCCGCCCTCAGCATCAGCCTGCCCAGCCCGTTGATCACGGCGGAAATGAAGGGCTGGAGGACCCCAGTCACCAGGAGAAGCAGGAGGATGATCCACGAGTAGCGCTCGAACTGGTCCCAGCGCCGCGCCAAGGACTCCGGCATAAAGGCGGCAGCGATGCGGGAACCGTCCAGGGGAGGGATAGGAATGAGGTTGAAGGCCCCCAGGGCGATGTTGAACATGATGGCCAGCTGGATCATGACGTTCCATCCGCCCGTTTGCAGGAAAGGAATATGGATCCAAAGCCAGGCCAGGATGAAGGCCAGGATGAAGTTGGTGGCGGGACCGGCCAGGGCCACCCAGAGCATGCCCCGGCGGGGATGACGGAAGTAGCCGGGGTTGACCGGGACCGGTTTGGCCCAGCCGAAATGGACGATGAAGAGGAGGAGAAGGCCGATCCAGTCGATGTGCACCAGGGGATTGAGGCTGAGGCGTCCCAGGCGCCGGGCCGTAGGGTCCCCCAGGAGGGTGGCCACCAGGGCATGGGCGTATTCGTGGAAGGTGAAGGCCACCACCAGGCCGGGAAGGCCGTACAGAAGAACTTCCAGCTCCGTCATGACGTCTCTTGCCAGGGAGCCATCCGGTGGAAACGGAAAAGATCCTCCTCCGTCTCCCGCCGCCAGACCAAGCTGTGGCGCCCCTCCTCCAAAAGGACGGCCGCCGCCCGGGGAATGCCGTTGTAGGCCATGGCCATGGGATGGGTGTAGGCGCCGGTGAGGAACATGGCCAGGAGATCGCCGCGCCTCAGGCGAGGAAGCAGGGCCTCCCGCAAGAGGATGTCCCCGCTCTCGCAGTAGCGGCCCACCAGATGGGTCGCTTCCTCATCGTTCGCGGTGCCCGCCTCCACTCGCGCCGCCTCGTAGTGGGCTCCATAGAGGGCCGGCCGGATGTTGTCTCCCATCCCCCCATCCACGGCCACCACCGGCACAAATCCGTCCACCCGGTGGCCGTCCCCCACTTCGTAGAGGGTGAGCCCCGCGGGAGCGGCGATGGCCCGCCCCGGTTCGATGCCCACCACTGGCCGGGGCTCCCGCCACGGGCGCCGGGCCAAGGCATCGGCCAGGGCCTGGGCCCAGGTCTCAGGGGAAAGCTCGTTCTCCTTCCCATAGCGGACGGCTGCCCCGCCCCCCACGTTGACTTCCTCCAGCCAGCGGCCGGTTTCCCCAGCCCAGGCCGCCCGCAGGTCCAAAAGCTTTTCCAGCGCTTTCCCGTACAAGAAAGGGTCCTGAATCTGGGATCCCAGGTGGGCATGCAGCCCCCGGATGGGAAGACCTCCCCTTTGGGCTTCCCGCAGGGCCAAAAGGGCCTCGCCGCTCTCCAGGTCCAGGCCGAATTTCCCTCCCCTGCCCCCGGTGGCGATGTATTCGTGGGTATCAGGGCTGATGCCCGGGGCCACCCGCAACGTAAAGCGGACTCCTTCCTTGGGGGAAAGGGAAAGCCAGCGGGAAAGCTCATCGAGGTTATCCACGATGACCTCCCCTACCCCGCCGCCGGCCGCCAAACGAAGCTCTCCATCGGTCTTGTTGTTGCCGTGGAGGCGCAGGCGC
Organism: Bacillota bacterium; assembly: GCA_029960865.1. Taxonomy (GTDB): domain Bacteria; phylum Bacillota; class Sulfobacillia; order RBS10-35; family RBS10-35; genus RBS10-35. Next base: position 2,893 of record JASBVX010000019.1, read on the forward strand.
CCCGGCCCGATGCCGGCCTTTTGGGCCGCCAGCACCTCGCCGGCGGAGGCGGCATCGAAATGGAGGGGAAGGTCCTTCAAGGCCGCCAGAAACGCGGGGATGTAGAGGGCCTTCATGGCGTAGGAGACATAAATACGGGGACCCAGCACCTTTTGGAAAGCGTGGAGGATCTCCCGGGCCCTTTGCCGGGCAACGTCGGCCGACAGGACGTAAAGGGGCGTCCCGTAGTGGGCCGCCAGCTCTTTCAGGGAAATACCCGAAAAGGTGAGAACCCCCTGGGGGGTGCGCTCCACTCCCAGGGGCAAGGGGCTGATTTCTTTGGGCGAGAGGTCCAGGGTCATCGAAAGGCATGGTATCGCGCTGGGGGAAAACCGTCAATCGCTTTCGGGCTCCACGCTCCGAGCTGAACCCACAGAGCTTGATCTTTTCGGCTACCCTCGGTAGACCCTTGGGGGGTGCCAAAGCCATGGGAAACCAGGATCGCCGCTCCCCATGCCTTCAGCGTTCGCCCCCGCTTCCCTCCCTGTGGAAGAGGATCCGCTCCGCCTCTGGGCGGTCCTTGCTGCAAAAGGGAGCAGCGGGCCTCTTTGGTGAGCTCGCCCGTGGAGCCATGGGTCCTGCCCGGCCCGGTTTTTAAAACCCTCCACTCCTGCAGGCCCCGCCTTTTCACCGTACCCTTCTTTCAGCGGTAGCGAGGCAGTGATTTCAGTCCCGGGGCGGAAAGAGAAGGGCCACCAGGGACGCTGCCGCCACCGCCACCGTCACCCCCATGCTGGTGGCGGTGAGACCGCCGGTGAAGATCCCGATCCACCCGGTGCGGACCGCCTCCTGTTTGACACCCTGCACCAGGGAATAGCCGAACCCCGTGAGGGGGACCGTCGCCCCGGCGCCTGCGAAGCGGACCAGGGGTTCATAAAGGCCCATGCCTCCCAAAACGGCCCCCAGGACCACGAAGAGAACCATCACGTAAGCGGGGGGCCAGCGCAGGAAGTCCACTGCTGCCTGGGCCGCCACGCAAAGAAGGCCTCCCACCAGAAAAGCCAGAAGGTAGGTCAAGGCGCCTCCGCCCTTTCCAAGACCACTCCGTGGGCAATGCAGGGGATGGATTCCCCCTGCCGATAGGTGGTGGGGCTGTGGAGGGCGCCCGTGGCCAAAAGCAGCACCCGGCGCCACTCGCCCGACAGCAGACCGGGGATGATATGGGCAGCCGTCACCAGCCCACTGCAGGCGGCTCCGCTTCCGCCCGCCTGCACCGCCTTTTGGCTGGACCGATCGTAGAGGATCAGGCCGCAATCGTGATGGATGCCCTCTACCTGCACCCCCTCCTCCTTCAGGAGATCCCGAAAAAGGGTGCTCCCCACCGCCGCCAGATCCCCGGTAAAGATGGCGTCGTAATCCTTCACGGTGCGGCCGGTATCCTGCAGGTGGCGAAGGAGGGTGTCCCGGGCGGCCGGGGCCATGGCCCCGCCCATGTCGAAAGGATCTTTCACGCCGTAGTCCACCACCCGGCCGGGGGTGGCCTCCCGCACCACCACCGGTCCTCCCTTTCCGATGAGGAAGGCCGCCGCCCCGGTGGCGGTCCACTGGGCGGTGGCCGGCTTTTGGATCCCCAGTTCCACCGGATAGCGATACTGGCGTTCGGCGGCGTGGTGGTGGGAGGCCACCGTCACCAGGACCTTTTGCCCATAACCGGCATCCACCGCCATGGCCGCCACCGCCAGGGAAGCCGTTAAGGTGGCGCATGCGGAAAACATGCCGAAGGTGGGGATGTCGAGGGTACGGGAGGCAAAATGGGTCGTCACCAGCTGATCCAAAAGATCCCCTCCCACCATGAGATCCACATCGGCGGCGGTAAGGTTCTCCTTCACCAAAAGGGTCTGGCCTGCCCGCGCCAGAAGCTCTTGTTCCGCCTGCTCCCAGCTTTTTTGTCCCACCCAAAGATCGGGGACCACCTGGTCGAACTTCTCCCCCAGGGGACCCTTGGCCTCATCGGGCCCCGCCACCGTCGCCATGGACAAAAGGGAAGGCCGGCTTTCGAAGCGAAAGGTGGTCAACCTGTGAATCCTCCGTAAAAGAGGTACCAGAGGGAGCCCACGAAAAGGGAAGCCAGGGTCCCGAAGACAAAGACGGGCCCTGCCACCTGGAAAAGCCGCGCCCCCACCCCCATGACCCATCCGTCGCGGCGGAACTCCATGGCCGGGGCGACCATGCTGTTGGCAAACCCCGTGATGGGCAGGGCCGCCCCCATGCCCCCATAGCTGGCGATGCGGTCGTAAAGGCCCAGGCCCGTCAAAAGAGCTCCCAGAACCACCAGCACGGCGGCGGTGGGGATGGCCGCCTGGTCGGGCATGAGGCCTTTTTTCTCGAAATAGCTGAGAAAAAACTGCCCCACCGTGCTGATCAGCCCCCCTACCCAGAAAGCTCGCCAGAAATGGCGAGCCACCGGTACCGGCGGATGGTGGGCCAGCCTCTTCTGATCGTAGGTCTGGGCCGCCTCCGGACTCAGTTTCACCTGGAGCGACCGCCCTTCTCCGGGTGCAAAGACGAGGCGATCTTGACGTTGGCCTTATACTCCACCACTTTCCCGTCCTTCACGTTGGCCGTCAGGTTGTAGACTTCCACGCCGGTGATCTGGGGATAGAGGCGAGAAGCTTCCGCCACCGCATTTTCAATGGCCTCCTGCCATCCTTTGGGGGAATCCCCCACCAGCTCGATGACATTCACCACTTCCACACCGCGTCACCTCCCACGACCCTAGGCTGCGCTGGCAAAGCCTCTTCTATGCGCACGAGGATGGCCCCCTTCGGGGGGCGGGGAAGGGAGCCGGGCCGCGACCCGAGGTAAAGGAGGGCCAAGGCGGCCAAAATTAGCAGCAAGAGAGCGGCGAAAAAGCGCAGACTTGCCATGGGCTTAGGATGAGCTTTCGACCCCGAAATCATCCCGTAAGCGCTGCCGCAGGGCGTTTTCCCTGCGGGACACCTGCGCCTGGGAAACGCCCAGGCTCCGCGCCACCTCTTTTTGGGAGAGACCTTCTTCGAAGCGAAGGCGCAAGAGATCCCTTTCCAGAGGCGGCAGCCCCTCCCGGAAAAGCGACCAGGCAAGGGAGAAAAGCCCGGGGTCGGAGCTGTCTTGAAGGTGGGCCAGGTCCTCTAACGAAAGGGGGGTTCCTTCGTGGAGGGAAAGGGACGCCACCTCGGTGGGAGACATTTCCGCCCCCTCGGCCAGCTCTTTCAAGGTAGGTTCCCGCCCCAGCTCCTGGAGAAGCCGCCGGCGCACCTCCCTCACCCTGGTTAGAAGCCGGGCCTGCCGACGGGGAAGGGATAAAGGTCCCTGCAGGGCCTGCCAGGCGGAGCGCACCTCCCCCAGTATCAGGGGGACGGCATAGGTGGCAAAGGAAACCCCCCGATCGGGATCGAACCGGGAGATGGCCTGCCAGAGGGCGAGGCGGCCTGCCTGCAAGAGATCTTCCCGCTCCTGGGGACCGACGGGGAAGCGCCGCGCCACGTGAAAAACCAGCCCTTGGTGACGAGCCAGGAGCACCAACGCCGCTTCCTCGTCTCCCGCCCGGGCCCGGCGAAAAAGTTCCGCCTGGCCCTCCACGTCAAGAAGGCTCCTCGCCCGCGGCCTTCGAATAGACGTCGGCGGGCTTTTTCCGCATCCGCACCTGGGTACCCCTTCCCGGGGCCGATTCCACCTCCAGATCATCCATGAAGTTTTCCATGAAGGTGAAGCCCAGACCCAGGTGGTCCGGGTCCCTGCTGGTGGTGAAGGTGGGTTCCCTGGCCCGATTCACATCAAGGATGCCCTGCCCCTTGTCGGTGACGGTGATGAAAAGGCCTTCTTCCCCGACCCGCATCTCCATCTCAACGGGACCCTCCCCTTGGGGGTAGGCGTGCAACACGCAGTTGGAGACTGCCTCGGAGACGGCCACTTTGATCTCTTCCATCTCCGGCAGGGTAAAATCCAGCTGGCTGGCCAGGGCAGCCGCCGCCAGGCGGGCCACCGCCACATTCTCCGGCCGGCTGGGGAATTTCAATTGCAGCCAGTTCCCCTTGGTCACCGGGCATCCACCTCCTGAGCCTGGGCCTCATGCTCCACGATGGGCATCAGGCGGGGGATGCCCGCCATCTCCAGCACCGGGCGGACATGGGGCTTGGGAGAGACCAGCACCATGGAGCCTCTTTGGGCCCGCAGCCGCCGGTACCGGCCCAGGAGGGCCCCTACCCCGGTGCTGTCCACGAAGGCCACTTCGGCGAGGTTGACCACCAGCTTGCCCGTGCCCGCCCCGTCCAGCCATTCATCCGCCGCTTCCCGGAAAAGGCGGGCCCCCTCCATATCCAGGTCGCCCCGCAGGCGCAGGAATAGGCTCGTTCCTTTCGGCACCGCTTCGATCTCCAGGCCCATGGCCCATCATCACCCCTCCATGGGGTTTCTCTACCGCGGGGCCGCCTCCTGCTGCCAGGGCCAGAGGGAAGATAAGGTCCGCCACCATAGGCCGCCGAAGGAGAGGCGTTGCACCGCCTCCCCCGCCACCAGGGGAACGTTTTTCACCGCCTTCCCATCCACTTCCAGGATGAGGGCGCCCAGGGTTTGCCCCTTCTTGAGGGGGGCCCGGACCCGGGCGGGGAGCTCCACCTTCTGGCGCACCTTTTGTCGCTCCCCTTTTGGCAGCGTGATGGCCAATGTCTCGGGAACCACCGCCGCCACCCTTCCCTGGATCCCCTCATCCACCGGGAGCATCCTCACCGTGGCGCCTTCCCGGGCCACCACCAGCGACTCGAAGTGGGCAAAGCCCCAGTCCAGCATGGCCGTGATGTCTTTCCACCTCTCGTCGGAGGTGGGCGCCCCCACCACCACCGCGATGAGGCGCGTCGTCCCCCGCTGGGCCGTGATGGCCACGCTCCACCCCGATGCGCTGGTCCAGCCCGTCTTCAGTCCGTCCACCCCCGGATAACGCTTCAAAAGGGTGTTGGTGTTCACCAGCACAAACTCTTTGGGGGGAGGCCGGAAGGTTTGGGTCCAGGTGCGGGTCAGCTGCAAGATCTCGGGGTGGCGATTCACCAGCCAGCGGGACAAAAGGGCGATATCCATGGCGCTCATCCCGTGGCCTTCCGCATCCAGGCCATGGACATTCTTGAAGCGGGAGTCCCGCAGGCCCATGGTCCGGGCCAGCTCTTCCATGTGCCGGAGAAAAGCTTCCTGGCTCCCGGCGATTCCTTCCGCCACCGCCACGGCGGCATCGTTGGCGGAGGAGATGGCCACCGCCGCCACCAGATCTTTCAGCGCAAAGGTCTCCCCCTCCGCTAAAAACACCTGGGAGCCTCCCATCTCTTGAGCCCGCCGGCTGGCGGTGATGGGATCGTTCCAAGCGATCTCGCCCCGGGCTACCGCCTCGTAGACCACCGCCAGGGTCATCAGCTTCGTCACGCTGGCAGGGTTGCGGACCTCATGGGGATTCTTGGCCAGGAGCACTTCCCCCGAAGCGGCATCCATCAAGACAGCCGAGGGCGAAAGGAGCGTGGGCGCCCCCGGCACCGCGAGCTCTTGCCCAGAAACGCTCGAACTTGCCCCCAGGCTGATGAGAAGCCCCACCACCAGCCCTTTCCATCCCTTCACCCCACGGGCCCCCTGGAACCATGGCTACGCCTCGGGAGAAAGAGTCATGACTGACTGGCATCCTTGGTGGGGCGGGAAGCCGCCCGCTTTTGCACGTAGCGGAGCATGATCCAGCCAAAAAGGAGAAGGGGGAGGGTCAACCACTGGGTGAGGGTCATGGCCCCCACGCCCCAGTAGTCGTTCACCCAGTGAATGATGTAAAGGGGATTGTCCCTCACCGTTTCCTCGATGAAGCCCCGCAAAAGGGTGTAGACCAGGAAAAAGGTCCAGAAGCGCTCCCCGGGCGCCGTGGATCGCCGAGACTGGATCAGATAGACGATGAGGATCACCAGGCCGATGGCCGAGCCATAGAGCTGGGCCGGCTGGCGCATGCCCCCCAGAATCTCGGCATGGTGACCGAGAATTTCTCGGTTGAAGATGTTGGCGATCCGCACCAGCACGATACCCACCGCCACCCCCGGCACCGACCAGTCCAACAGGGGCCACATCTCCACCCCTTTGGCCCGGCAATACCCCCAGAAGGTCAGGAAGCCCCCCAGAAGGGCCCCGTGGATGGAAAGGCCTCCATGATCGATGCGGATGATCTCGGCGGGAAACTCCAGGAAAAAGCCTGGGTTGGTGATGACGTAAATGAACCTTGCCCCCACCACCCCGCCCAGGATGGTGAGAAGGGCCAGGTTGTAGAGGAAATCCTCATCGTAGCCGTGCTTTTTGCCTTCCCTCACGAAATAGAGAAGGCCCACCGCCATGGAAAGCACCATCATCAGGCCGTACCAGCGCACCTCCAACGGCCCGATATGAAAGGCATACGGACTGACGCCCGGAAGGTCCACCCTATCGCCCCTTCGCCAGTGTACCAGCCTCGTCTGTCCGCTGCTACTTGGCCCGGGGGTGGGCCTGAAGGTACTGCTGGCGGGAGAGCTGCTGGGTGAGGTGGGTGTAGATCTGGGTGGTGGAGATATCGGCATGCCCCAGCATCTCCTGAACCGCCCGCAGATCGGCCCCTCCCGCCAGAAGGTGGGTGGCAAAGGAGTGACGGAGGCTGTGGGGCGTCACTTCCTGGCTCAACCCTGCTTTGCGCACATACCCCTTCAGGATTTTCCAGAAGCCCTGGCGGGTCAGGCGCTGGCCCCGATGATTCACGAAAAGGGCCGTCTCATGCCCCGCCTTGACCAGCTGCCCTCGCCCTTCCGCCAGGTACCGGCTGAGGGCCTGGGCTGCCTTGGAGCCCATGGGCACGATCCGCTCCTTGCTTCCCTTCCCCAGGCAGCGGGCAAACCCCATCTCCAGGCTGATGTCTTCCACATCCAGGTGAATCAGCTCTGAAACCCTCATGCCGGTGGCATAGAGAAGCTCCAGCATGGCCCGATCCCTTTGCCCCGCAGGGGTGTGCAGGGGCGGCGCCTCCAAAAGCCGCTCCACCGCCGCCACATCCAAGACCTGAGGAAGGCGCCGCCTGGACTTGGGTCCTTCCAGAAGGGTGGTGGGGTCCTCCTGCAGCCACCCTTCCCGGTGGAGAAACTGGAAATAAGACTTGAGAGAAGCCAGGCGCCTGGCGATGGTGGAACTTTTTCTCCCCTTTTGGGAGAGGGAGAAAAGGTACTCGGTGATGAGGTGCCGGCTGGGGGGGAAGGTTGCCTCCCGCCCCTTCAAAAAGCGGGCGAAATCTTCCAGATCCCGCCGATAGGCGTCCAGGGTGTTGGGGGAAAGCCCCTTTTCCACCTGGAGGTAGTAAAGGTGCTCCTGGGTATACTCCAGAGCCAGTTGTGACCGCCTCCGCCCCGTAGACTTTACCTCCTCAGGCTCACCTATTCATCTCGGAGAAAGGGCTCTCCTCCTAGCGGCGAACCATTCCAAGAATCCAGTGTAACGCCGCCGGTGACCAGTAGGCATCCAAAAGGGATGCCGCCGCCAGCAAGATCAGGGCAGGGATCCAGTCCCTGCCGGGAAGGGGCCGCTTCACCGAGGCGCCGTAGAGGGCTTTGGCGCCTCCCGCCCACCAAAGGAAGAGGAGAAGAAACTGGGAAGGCCACAGGGTGAGGGCCGCCACCGCCAGGCCCGCGAGGCCCCCTTCCAAAAGGAGAAAGCTGGAGGCAAAGCCCCACAGAAAGCCACAAAACAAAAGAACGGCCGGGATGAGAAGAAAGCCGAAGGTGGAAAGGGACCCCAGCCAGATGAGGAGCCACGCCAGCCCGTGGATCCAAAAGGACCGCCAGAAGATGGCTGTGGGCCCGGGCCACGAAGGGGCGCCGAAAAAATCCTGCAACGCCTTCACCAGCTCCAGGCGCACCTCCAGGGAAAGGCTCCCCGCCGCCACTCCCCCCAGGATGGCGCCCAGCAGAAGGCTGAAGAGAACGGTCACCTGGCTCCACAGGGGAAAAAGATCGCCGACCATTCTCTCCAAGGAAAACCACCGCCGGCGCCCAAAGGCCATAGCCCGTCCCCCCCCATCCAAAGGGCTATGCCCCCAGGGGTTCCTTTAGACTAGGCCTCAAGCCAGCCCGCCAGAAGGGCGGCGCCCGCCAGGGGGGCCGCCAGAAAAAGGGGATCCTCTGCCGGACCTCTTCCCATGTGAGACCAGCCTTCCAGGGAAGGAACCACCTCGGCCCAGAGGGAATCCAACGCCACCTCCAGCAAAAGGTGACGCCGGGAGCTAGGAGAGGCATCCCAGCGTTCCCGCGCCGCCTCTAGAGCGGCTGCCGGAAAGGGTCCTCTTTGGGGCCAGGCCACCGGCAACGGAAAAGGGATCAGCTGCTCCAACACCCTCACGCTGTGGTGAGACAAACCGTAGTGGCGGAGCCGAGGATCCCCTGAGGAAAGGCGAGGGATGACCAGGGGCCTTCCCCCAAGAGCCCTTCCCCAAAGGGCCCAGCTGCTGACTTCCACGCCGGTGTGGCCCAGGGGGGTGCCCGTCCCGGCGATGCCGGGCCCCATTCCCACCACCACCAGGTCTGCCCCCAGCCCGTGGACGGCCGCCAGGAGGGCCGAAGGGCCCGCCACCGCTTCCCAATCGCCGCCGAAAGCCTCCCCCACGGTGATGATCTGGAGCCCCTCCTGCTGGAGACGGTGGGCTGTCCGGCTGAAGGCCAGGGGAAGGGCTCCTCCTGCCGTATGGAGGTAAACGGCCCTGCGGCCTTGGGCCAGATGGCGCAAGGCCCGCCAAAGGGGTTCCAGCTGGCTGTGAAGGAAGAGGAGGGCCACCGGGGTGCCATCCAAGGAAAGGGTGGGGTCTTGCAGCAGGCCGTGGAACGGCGAACCTTTCTCTTCCACTGGGAGATAGGCCCTTTG
>JASBVX010000254.1 GCA_029960865.1 Bacillota bacterium
ATGTGCTGGAGGGGCCGGTGGGCCGCCGCCCGGTGCCGGCGGTGAAGGCCATCATCCTCTCTTTGGATCGGGAGCAAAGGGTGATGGTGGTGGATCTGCCCGAGGAGGAAAACTGATCTGAAGATCGATATCGTGACGATTTTCCCAGGGCTGGTGGAACCCCACCTTCAGATGGGCATGTGGCAAAAAGCCATCCGGGAAGGGAAGGCGGAGATTCGGGCGGTGGACCTCAGGTCCTTTACCGCCGATCGCCATGCCACCACCGATGATTACCCCTTCGGGGGAGGGCCGGGGATGGTGATGAAGCCGGAGCCCCTGGGGCGGGCGGTGGCCGCCCTCAAGAGGGAGGGAACGGGGAAGGTCCTTCTCATGAGTCCCCAAGGGGCTCCCTTTCACCAGGCCATGGCGCGGCGCCTGGCCCGGGAAGCGCATCTGATCGTTCTCTGCGGCCGCTATGAAGGGGTGGACCAGCGGGTGCGGGAAGCTCTGGTGGACGAGGAGATTTCTCTGGGGGATTTCATCCTGACGGGGGGGGAGCTGGCGGCCCTGGCGATCGCCGAGGCCGTCATCAGGCTTTTGCCGGGGGTCCTGGGGGCTGAGGAAGGGCCGGTGGAGGAATCTTTCTCCCGGGGTCTTTTGGAAGCGCCCCACTATACCCGTCCCCGGGAGTGGCAGGGGAGGAGCGTCCCGGACGTGCTCCTTTCGGGCGATCACGGAGCCATCGCCCGCTGGCGCAGGGCGATGGCCCTTGTTCGCACCATGAAAAGGCGCCCCGATCTTCTTGCCAAAGTGGATCTGGTCGAGGAAGATTACAAGGTACTGGCGAAGCTTCGGCTGGAGGAGGAAACACGATGAACAGCATGGATCAATTGCAGAGGGAACAGCTGCGGACGGATCTTCCGGAGTTTGGCCCCGGGGATACGGTGCGGGTGCATGTGAAGGTCGTGGAAGGGGGCCGGGAGCGGATCCAGCCCTTTGAGGGCACCGTGATCGCCCGCAAAGGCTCGGGGATCCGGGAGACTTTCACGGTGCGGCGGGTGAGCGCCGGGGTAGGGGTGGAACGGGTCTTCATGCTCCATTCGCCCCGGATTCAAAAGATCGAGGTGACCCGGCGGGGTGAGGTGCGCCGGGCCAAACTCTATTACCTCCGGGGGCTCAGCGGCAAGGCGGCCCGCATCCGGGAACAGCGGAGGGACCGCTGAGGGAAGGAAGGGACTTGACGTTGAGCTCCACGCCACCTTCGCGCAAGAACAGCCCGGCCCGAGCCGTATGGGAAGTGGCCCAGGCGATTCTGCTGGCTCTCGTCTTGGCCCTTTTGATCCGCCACTATGTGGTGGAGTCCTTCGTGGTGGAAGGTCCTTCCATGGAGCCGACCCTCTATCCGGGGGAGCGGCTTTTGGTGAGCAAATTCACCTACTACCTTAGGCCGCCCAAACCGGGAGATGTCATCGTCTTCAAGCCTCCCAAGAATACCGACAAGGACTACGTGAAGCGGATCATCGCCGTGGGTGGCGATACGGTGCAGCTAAAACAGGGCTATGTCTACGTCAACGGCGAGCGTTTGGATGAACCTTACGTTCGCTTCCGTTCCAGCACCACCACGCCTCCCATCCAGGTGCCGGAGGGGACGGTGTGGGTGCTGGGGGATAACCGGCCCGACAGCGAAGATAGC
>JASBVX010000255.1 GCA_029960865.1 Bacillota bacterium
ACCCTCCCAGGGGGCATAGACTTCAAAGCCGTCTTCTCCGGTATAGCCGGTACGGGAGATCAGGCAGCCCTCCACGCCCGCCAGGGTCACCCCATCTTGGAGGCGAAAGGGGCGAAGCGCCCCCGCCTCTTTCCACCATAGCCCTTCCAGGATGGCCTGGGCCAGAGGACCCTGGAGGGCCAGGGCCCCATAGCGGCGGCTCTCATTCTCCACCCTCACCCCCGGAAAATCCCGGGCCTTCTCCTTCATCCAGCGGTCATCGGCCTCCTCGTTGGCGGCATTCACCACCGCCAGATAATCGTCTTCCCCCAGCTGGAAAAGGAGGAGGTCATCCAAGGTACCCCCATCTTCCCGGCACATGGGGCTGTAGAGGATGCGCCCCGGCACAAGCTTTCCCACATCATGGGTCAAAAGGTACTGGAGGAAATCCCTGGCTCCCTTTCCCTGGATGCGGATCTCCCCCATGTGGGAAATGTCGAAAAGCCCCGCCTCCCGGCGGACCGCCCCATGTTCTTCCAAAATCCCCTGGTACTGCACCGGCATCTCCCAGCCGGCAAAATCCACCATCCTGGCCCCCGCCTCCCGATGCCAGGACCAGAGAGGTGTTCTCAGTCCTCCCAACCTTCCGCCTCCCTTCCGCCCTGCCGTTCCATTCTACTTCGTCCCGCCTGGCCTCCCCAGACAAAGGTTTCATCCTCGCTGAAGAGGCGCACCGCCACCCCGTTCCCCTGGAGGCCTTCCCGAAGCCTCTGGGCCACATGGGGCAGAACGGGGAGCTCGCTCTCCCGGTGCCCGAGCTCCAGAACCATCAAGCCCTCCTCCCGGGCCTCCATGCGATGGTGATAACTGAGCTCGCCGCAGATCAAAAGATCGGCTCCCTTGGCCACCGCCGCTGGCCAGCCGTCGCCGGCCCCCCCACCCCAAAGGGCGATCCGCTTCGCCCGGGCTTCGGGGTCGCCAAAGAAGCGGATTCCTGGCCCGAAGAGAACAGCGATTTCCCTCAGCCAAGGGCCAAGCAGCCGGGGTTCCTCCAAGGTCACGAGGCGGCCAAAGCCATGGACCCGCTTGGGCTCCCTCAAGGGATAGAGGTCATAGGCCATCTCTTCATACGGATGCACTCCTCGGGCCACCTGCAGGAGGCGGGAGGCCTACCCCGCCGGGACGATGGTCTCCAGGCGGATTTCCTCCACCTTCTCCAGCTTTCCCACCTCCCCTAGAAAAGGATGGGTCCCCTCCATCGGCTGAAAGGTGCCATGGCCTGGGGCCTGGAAACTGCAGTGGGAATAGCGGCCGATGACCCCTGCCCCTTCATCTCCTAGCGCCTTGAGGAGCGCATCCTCGTAGCCTTTGGGGACGTACACCACCAGCTTCAAAAAGGTTTCTTCCCCGTGGGGAACTAAAACGTCCCCTGGAGGAAGCCCCAGCTTCTCCGCAAGGGCCCAGCTCACCCCCTCGGGAGCCGCATCTAGGTTGGTATGGGCCGCATAGAGGGCGACACCCCCCTGCAAAAGCCGGCTGATCTTTCGCCCTAAAGGCCTTGCCGGCGAGATGGCGGTGACGGGATGGAAGAGCAGGGGGTGGTGGACCACCATCAGGGAGGCGCGCAAGGACAGCGCCTCCTCCACCGCTCTGTCCGTCGCCTCCAGCGCCACCAGGATCCGGGTCAGGGGCT
>JASBVX010000020.1 GCA_029960865.1 Bacillota bacterium
GTAATGGAACCTCCCTGGGGCATGTGCCAGAGGCGGATGAGGGAGAGAACGAAGCTGAGGGCGATGGCGATGCCCCCTTCGGCCAGAACAGCCACCGTGAGAGAACGAGACTTCACGACATGACCTCCTTGACGGGGAGGGGGCAAAGAAAAGGGCGCCCTGCAGGCGCCCGGGACCTTCTCGTGGTCTTTTCCTCCGCAGGCATTACCCTGTTCAGGTGATGCGGGTCAGGTGCTCAAAAGCCCTTTCTCAGCCCCTATGAAGGAGCTCCCCGTGCGTGTGATGGATTTGTGGCTTTAGGATAACAGAAGATCAGGGCAGGGAAAACCGCCAAGAGGAAGGGACGGTGGCCATGGAGGTAGGGTGCAAAGGGCGAAAAAGCTGAAAAAGTTGGTGGATCTCACCATCGCCGTACGGCGGGGCGCTCCCTGGAAGAGATCCGGACGGAAGATCTGGTTCCCGGGGATGCGGCCCACCTGGCGGCAGGGGATAGGATCCCCGCCGATCTAAGGCTTCTCGAAACGAAAGATCTTTTCAGCCACCAGTCGGCCCTAACGGGAGAGGCAAGGTGGCTGCGCCCACCCTTTTGGGAGAAGAAGGGCCCCCTACCACCGACCCCCCTGGAAGGGAGGAACCTCGCCCTCATGGGCTCCAGCGTCGTCAGCGGCTCGGCCGTGGGGGTGGTGGTGGCCACAGGGTCCCGCACCTACTGCGGCCACGGGGCCAAGACCCTTGCCGTGCGCCGGGAGGCCACCCGCTTTGAACCGGGTCTCCTGGCATGGGGCCCACCAGCTCCATCTTCGATATCACCACCTACACGCTGATGTTTTTCCTCATCGGGCCGGCCGTTCTGCGGGGGAGCTACTGGCTTTTGTCCCCTGAGTCCCAGGCCCATGTCGTCTCCCTCTTCCAGACCGGATGGTTTGTGGAGAGCCTTTGGACCCAGACCCTGCTGGTCCATATGCTGAGAACTGAAAAGATCCCTTTCTTGCAGGGCGTTCCCGGCCTCCCCCTTTTCCTGGCCACGGCCATGGCGGTGGGGATCGATAGCTTCATCCCCTTCACGCCCTTTGGCACCTACCCGGGAATGATGCGCCTCCCGGGCTTCTATTTCCCGTGGCTGGCGGTGACCCTCTTGGGCTACCTCTTCCTGGCCCACGGGGTGAAGACCCTCTTTATCCGCAGGTACGGTTCCCTCGTCTAAACGGGCTACTGGGCGGGAAGGTCCACCACCACCCGGAGGTCTACCCGCAGGGGCTCCAGGACGTCTTTGTTGTGGAGCTCGTAGACGCCGCAGCCCGTACGGATTTGCCCGGAAGCCCCGCCTCCCAGGGGCAAGGTGTCTTCCTCCCGCGTCACCGTCCAGACGGCCATGTCGCCCTCGCCCTCGGTGAGGCCCCAGGAAAGGGTCACAAAGGAGTTCTGGCAGTTCAGCTCTCCTTGGTAACCGGCGGCCTTCACCACGGCCAGGCTGTCCTCCCGCCAAGTTTGCCCCCCTTCCACCCGCATGGGAAGGCAGCCTTCCGCTTGGCGGGTGTATCCCGCCTCCAGGGGAATGGGCGGGGCGGCGCACTGGGCGAGGGGCTTGGTGGGCAGGCCAGAGGATCGCCAGGAGAAAGGGCTGCACCCGGCAAAAAGAAGGGTGACCAGGATAAAGAGTCCTATGAACTTTTTCATGGATGGAGAGACCGCTCCTTTCCCGTATATTTTGTCATCTCGGAGCGGGGAAAGGGCGCAAGCCGCCAAGGGCCGGGGTGGGGGCAAAAGGGAGGAAAAGAGCCTTTGGACGGGAAGGGCCTTAGCCCCCCAGATAGTGCATTTCAGGGCGGGGCTTGGGGGGCATGACGGAGCGGAGCTCGGAGTAGCGGTCGTCTCGGCCCTGCCAGAGGGCCCGGAGGGACTCCCGGATCGCTTCGTCGGAGGCTCCTTCCCGCAACAGCTTTTTCAGGGGGAAACCTTGGGAGGCAAACAGGCAGAGGAAAAGCTGGCCATCGGCGGACAGGCGGAGGCGATTGCAGCCTCGGCAAAAAGGCTGGGTTACCGACGCGATGACGCCGATCTCCCCGGCCCCATCCTGGTAACGAAAGCGTCGGGCCACTTCGCCCGGGCGGCGGGGAGGAAGAGGTTGCAAAGGCCACTTTTGGTGGATCATCTCGAAGATCTCCTTGGCGGTGACCACTGCTTCCATGCGCCAGCCGTTGGTGGTGCCCACGTCCATGTACTCGATGAAGCGAAGGACGTGGGGGGTGTGGCGAAAGTAACCGGCTAGATCCAGGACGGCGTGCTCGTTGACTCCTTTTTGAATAACGGCGTTGATCTTGACGGGATGAAGGCCGGCCTTGGCCGCTGCCTCGATGGCTTCCAGGACTTGGGCCACGGGGTAGCCCACCCCGTTGATGGTCTGGAAGGTGGCGTCATCCAAGGCATCCAGGCTGACGGTCACCCGGGTGAGGCCCTTTTCCTTGAGGGCGGGAGCCAGGCGGGGGAGGAGGGTGCCGTTGGTGGTGAGGGCGATCTCCTCCAGGTTCATCTGGGAGAGGCCTTCCACGATAGAGAGGATATCCCGCCGGAGGAGGGGTTCGCCGCCGGTGAGGCGCACTTTGCTGACGCCCAGGCTCTGGAGGATTCTGACGGTGCGGAGGATCTCCTCGGCCGTCAGGACTTCCGAGAAGGGAAGAAAGGCGTACCCGGGGCCGAAGATCTCTTTGGGCATGCAGTACTGGCAGCGGAAGTTGCAGCGGTCGGTGAGGGAAATCCGCAGATCCCGGAGGGGGCGGTTGAGGGCATCCCGGACAGCCTCCATAAAAGTAGTCTATCATGGAGGCTAGTGATAGGGGGCAGGCGGTGAACTCCCGGTTTCTCTACCTTTTGGTGTTCATCACGGGGGCTTCCATCATGGAGCTGGAGATGTCGGCCTCCCGCCTCCTGGCCCCTTACTTCGGCACCTCCCAGCTGGTCTGGGCTAACCTGATCGGTTTGATCCTCATCGGCCTCTCGGCCGGTTACTGGCTGGGCGGAAAGCTGGCGGACCGCCATCCCAGGCTGGAAGTGCTCTTGGGGATCGTCTTTGCTGCCGGGGCTTACCAAGCCCTCATCCCCCTCTTCGCCCGCCCGGTCTTAAACCTCATGATCGGCGGCTGGTTTGGCACCCCCATCACGGTGATCCTCCTCTCCTTTGCCGCCATCCTTTTGATCTTTTTGCCCCCTACCATCGCCCTGGCCACCGCCAGCCCCTACGCCATTCGCCTGGCCACCCGCTCCGTGGAGACGGCCGGTCAGGTGGCAGGCGGCCTCTATGCCGCCTCCACGTTCGGGAGCATCGTGGGAACCTTCCTCCCGGCCTTCGTCACCATCCCCTTCCTGGGGACCCGCTGGACCCTCATCCTCTTCGCCGCCCTGCAGATGGTCATCGCCCTCTATGGCCTTAAGGGCCGCCGGCTTCTGGCGGCCTTTCTCCTGGTGCCCTTTTTGGGAGTCCTGGGGGCGGCGGGGGCGGAAAAGCCGGTGCCGGGCCTCCAGTTTGAAGGGGATAGCTTCTATCAGTACGTGCAGGTGGTGGAAGAAGGGGGTACCTATTACCTAGTGGTGAACGAAGGCGGGGGGATCCAGTCCCTTTACCGCCCCGGGGCCTTTTTCACCGACTTCTATGCCGACAACTTCACGGTCCTCCCTTTCCTGGTGGATGCCCGGCCGGAAAAGGTCCTGGTGGTGGGCTCGGCGGGAGGGACCCTCTTTCGCCTTTGGGATCAGCTGGTAAAGCCCGCCATCCCCATGGAGATGGAAGGGATCGAGATCGATCCCCTGGTGGCCTCCCTGGGTCACCGCTTTTTTGGCCTGCGGGGCGATGAGGCCAAGGTCCACATCGGCGATGGCCGGGTGGTCCTGGCAGCCACCCAGGAACGGTACGACCTCATCGTCGTGGATGCCTACAGCAACCAGCTCTATATCCCTTTCCAGCTCACCACCAAGGAATTTTTCACTGCAGCGAAGGATCACCTGGAAAAGGGCGGCATCCTGGCCCTCAACGTCAACGCCGTGAATCAAGAGGCTCCCCTTCTGGAAGCCATGAAGACGACCCTGGCTTCCGTCTTTCCGTACACCTACATGGCCAAAGTAAGGGGACCCTACAACTACCTTCTGGTGGGAGCAAAAGAGCCCCTTTCGGTGGAGGGGCTGGCCCAAAAGGTGAGAGAGATGGCCCTTTCCTCGCCTTCTGAGGACATGAGGATCCACGCCCAGGATCTCTATCAGGTGGCCTGGGAGCTGGAGAAGGCCTGGGTCCCCTATCGGGATGGAAAGGGCCTCCTCCTCACCGATGATCGGGCGCCTTTGGAATACCTGACCCACGTCATGATCATGAAGGAGGCTTTGGGAAGGTGAGCCTTTTGGAGCTGGCCCACTGGGATACGGCGGCCATCGTTTTGAGCGGCCTTTCCCTTCTGGTGGGAAGGATTTTCATCGCCTACAAGAAGGTGTCCTGGCACCGCTTCTTCATGATCACCGCCACGGTCTTCGCCGCTCTTTTCCTCATCCTCTACCTCATCCGCACCGCCCTTCTCGGCTCCACCGCCTTTCCCTACGAAGGCACCATCCGCATCCTCTATCTCACCATCCTCATCACCCACATGGTGGCCGCCACGGCGGTGGCCCCCCTGGCCCTCATCACCCTTTACCGGGCCCATCGGGGCCAGTTCCAGCGGCACAAAAAGATCGCCCACATCACCTTTCCCACCTGGCTCTACACCGCCGTCACGGGGTGGCTCATCTATTACTTCCTCTACCAGTACCAGCCGTGAAGGGACCTTGTGGGAAAGGGCGCCTTTCCCGTATAGTGAACCATTGTGAAGCGATGGTGACCGCAAAGGAGGTTTCCACCCGTGGCTGTTCCCAAGAAAAAGACATCCAAGGCCCGCAGCCGGAGCCGACGCGCCAACTGGAAGCTTTCCGCTCCCAATCTGGTGCCCTGCCCCCGCTGCCGCCAGCCCAAGCTCCCCCACCAGGCTTGCCCCCACTGCGGGTACTATAAGGACCGCCAGGTGCTGGCCCTGGAGGAAGAGGCTTAAGGGCTGGGAGCCGGCGCCACATGGAAGACGGCCAGGGTCTTAGGGCCCAGGATGAAGTACTGGAGCTCCACCTGGTAATACTTCTCCCCGACCCGCAAGACCCGCTGGTGGAGGGTGGATTTCAGAAGAAGGGGATCCACCTGGGCGATGGGTTTTCCCAGAAGGTCCTTCAAAAGGGTCAAGAGGGCCTTTTCCAGGGCCAGCCGGCCCGCCGCCGTCTCGGAAAGATCGGTTTCCACCTCGAGGGATTCCACCACCGGCTCCATGGAGGCGGTGGTTTCTTGCAACCGTTCCAGCCGGTGCTCAAGGGTCTCCACCTGTAAGAGAAGGGCATCCCTTTCCAGGTGAGCTCCTTCCAAGGGCCAGGCGCAAAGGGGCCAGATGGAAAGGGCCCCGGCTAAAAGGCCCAGGAAAAAGGCGGGGAGACGGCTCCTCATGGGGGAGGCTCAGGGCCCGTCAGGTGGAAGATGAGGAGTTGGGCCAGGTCGGCGCCGGCAAAGGCGCTCAAGAGAAAAAGGCCCTGGCGAAAAAGGGGCAGGAGCTGGCCTCGGAGGAGCCCCTGATCGAGGCTCTCCAAGGTGGCAAGGGTTCCGCCCATGGCGGCCACCACCCCCCAGATCTTGAGCCTGAGGGCCAGTTCCCTCATGGTGGTGAGGGGCAGGGCGCCCCCGAGAAGGCCCGCGAAGCTTCCCAGAAGGGAACCTCCCAGGACCACCCCGGCGGAGACGAGAAAGGCCAGGGCCAGCTCCGGGAAAAGGGCCACGGGCATCTCCTTTCGTAAAAGTCTTATGCTGGACGGGAGGAAAGAACGCGGAAAGCAGAGGAAGGCCGCCCATGAAACCTTTTGTCCACCTGCACCTCCATTCGGAGTACAGCCTTCTGGACGGCATGGCCCGCCTGGCAGGCCTCATGGACCGGGTGGAAGAGGTGGGGCAGGAGGCGGTAGCCCTTACCGACCACGGGGTTCTCTATGGTGTCATCCCCTTCTATCGCTTGGCGAAAGAGCGGGGCATCCAACCCATCCTGGGCATGGAGGCGTATCTTGCTCCCAGGCGCCACGAGAAGACCAGGGAGCTTTATCACATCCTCATTCTGGCGGAATCAAACGAGGGGTACCGGAACCTCCTGCGTCTCGCCAGTCTCTCCCACCTTGAGAGTTACTACTACCGTCCCCGGGTGGATCTGGAGCTCCTCTCCCGCCATCGGGAAGGCCTTCTTTTCACGACCGGCTGCCAGAACGGCGAAGTCCCCCAGCGCCTCCTCCAAGGGGATGGGGATGCCGCCTGGGAGACGCTCCTTCGGTACCGGGACGCCCTGGGAAAGGACCGCCTCTTTGTGGAGATCCAAAACCACGGCCTTCCCGAGGAAAAGGACCTCAATGACCGCCTGGCGGAGCTGGCGGAACAGGCGGGCCTCCCCCTTCTCGGGACCAACGATGTCCATTACCTGCGAAAAGAGGATGCCTTCGTGCATGATGGGCTCCTGGCCCTCCAGACGGGAAAGGAGCTTGCAGAGAAAGAGCGCCTGCGCTTTCCCAATGACCAGTTCTACCTCAAGAGCGGCGCTGAGATGGCCGCGGCCCTTGCCAATTACCCCGAGGCTCTGGCCATGACTCTGGAGGTGGCGGAGCGATGCCGGGTGGAGCTTTCCCTGGGAAAGACCGCCCTCCCCAGGGCCCCCCTGCCTCCTGGAAAGGAAGATTCCTTTTCGTATTTGCGGGAGCTTTCGGAAGCGGCCCTCAAGGAAAAGTATCCCGGCGATGGGAGAGCCCAAGAGCGCCTCTTTCATGAGCTGGAGGTTATCGCAGGCACCGGCTTTGCCGATTACTTTCTGATCGTCGCCGATATCGTCCGCTTTGCCAGGGAAAAAGGGATCGCCGTAGGGCCGGGGAGGGGCTCGGCGGCCTCCAGCCTGGTGGCTTACCTTCTCGGCATCACCCAGGTGGATCCTTTGCGCTTTGGCCTCATCTTCGAGCGCTTTTTGAACCCCGAAAGGGTCAGCCCCCCCGATATTGACATCGACCTCGACTACGAGCGCCGGGATGAAGTTTTGCAGTACGTGCGGGACCGCTACGGGGAGGACCATGTGGCCCAGATCATCACCTTTGGCACCCTTTTGGGCCGGGCGGCCGTCAGGGATGTGGCCCGGGTTTTGGGGTGGCCCCTCAGCCGGGTGGATCGCCTGGCCCGGATGATTCCTCCTCAGGGGCGCCTCTCGGACCTTTTGAAGGACCCTTCCTGGCAGCAGAGGCTGACCGCAGACCCTGAGACCCGAAAGCTCCTGGAGCTGGCCCGGGGCCTCGAGGGGATGCCCCGCCATCCTTCGGTCCACGCGGCCGGGATCGTCATGACAAAGGAGCCCCTTTTGGAAACGGTGCCCCTTTCCCGGGGTTCCGAAGGAGGGGTCATCACCCAGTACGACATGTATGCTCTGGGGGAGCTGGGCCTCTTGAAGATGGACCTTTTGGGCCTTCGCACCCTGACGGTCCTGGAAAAGGCGCGGGAAAACGCCCTTGAGGAGGGAAAGGACCTCCCTCCCTGGCCCGGGATCCCCCTGGACGATGAAGCTACCTTTCGCCTCTTTTCTTCGGGAGAGACCTTGGGCCTCTTCCAGATGGAATCTTCGGGGATGCGCCAGCTCCTAAGGGAGCTCCAGCCCCGGCGCTTTGAGGATCTGGTGGCGGCGGTGGCCCTTTTTCGGCCCGGACCCATGGAGAACATCAAAGTCTTCCTGGAGGCCAAACGAAAGGGGAAGATGCAGGTTCTCCACCCTGATCTGGAGGCCATCCTGGAGCTCACCTACGGGGTCCTGGTGTATCAGGAGCAGATCCTGCAGGTGGCGCAGGTGATGGCGGGTTTTTCCTTGGCCCAGGCCGATCTTTTGCGCCGGGCGGTGGGAAAGAAAGATCGGAAGGCTCTGGAGTCCATGGAGGAAGCTTTTTACGAAGGGTGCCGGCAAAAAGGCCATAGCCCCTCCCTGGCCCGGGATCTCTTCCGGCTGATCCTTCGCTTTGCCGATTACGGTTTCAACCGGGCCCATGCGGTGAGCTACGCCCTTTTGAGCTACTGGACGGGATACCTCAAAGCCCATGTGCCCAGGGCCTTCATGGCCGCCCTTCTGACGACGGTGGCCGATCAGGCGGCCAAGGTGCAGTTCTATGTGGGGGAGTGCCGCCGCATGGGGATTCCCGTCCTTCCGCCGGATCTTCAAAAGGGGAAACCCGATTTCTCGGTGGAGGGGGAGGGGATCCGCTTCGGGTGGACGGCCATCCGCCAGGTGGGAAAGCCTATGTGGGAAAAGGTGCTTCAAGAGGGGCCGCCGGAGAGGGTGGAGGATCTCTTGACCCGCTTTCACCTTCCTTTGCCGGCAGCCCAAAGCCTCATCCAGTCGGGAGCCCTTTCCTACCTCCACCCCAACCCCCTGGTTCTCCTGGAGGAGCTGGAAGAAGCCCGCCTCCACCCCGGGCAAAGGGGCCAGATGACCCTCTTTGCGGCGGAAAAGAAGGAGCCCCCCTTCCCTTCCCTGGGGCAGCGGCTCCGCTTTGAAAAGGCTTCCCTGGGGGTTTACCTTTCGGGCCACCCTCTGGAACCTCTAAAGGATCTCTGGAAAAAGAGGGCCCTTCCCAGCTCCCGCCTGGGGGAGCTTTCCCCGGGAGAGCCTGTGATGGTGGGGGGTGCCTTGGTGGAGGCGGCCCGGAAGAAAAGCGCTCGGGGCCAGCTCTACTGGCAGTTGGAGGTGGAGGATCTGGAGGGGCCGATGGAAATCCGTTTCGCGGGAGAAGTTGCGCCGGATCTACTGACCTCCGGTAAACTCATATGGGTTGAGGGAAGGTTGGGGGAACGGGAGGGAGTTCCCCTGGTGTGGGGCCGGCGCATCGAGGAGATGAAAGCGGTGAAGGGCTCATGGTAGAAGGGGATGGGGATCTGCGGCAAGACATTCTGGACCTTCTGGCCTCCCGGACGGTGCAGCTGGAGGAGATTGTGGACCTGGTCCACTTCCTGCAGAAGGACAGGCAACCCGGCCTCACGAAAGAAGACTGCCGGGAGAGCATCCTGCGGGTCCTCAGCAAAAGGGAAGTGCAGTATGCCCTTCTGGTGGGGATCCAGCTGGATAGGCTGGCGGAAAAGGGGCTGGTGGATGAACCCCTTCTCACCATCTTGCGGGAGGATAGCCCCCTTTTCGGCATCGATGAGGTGCTGGCCCTGGCCATCACCAACGTGTACGGGTCCATCGGCCTCACCAACTTCGGTTACCTGGACAAACAAAAGATCGTGGTCCTGGCCCGTTTGCAGCACGAGGAGCAGGAACTGAGGGGCCAGGTCCACACCTTTCTGGACGATCTGGTGGCGGCGGTGGCGGCGGCGGCGGCTTCCCGGCTGGCCCACCGTTACGGGGAATCTCAGTAGGGAGATGGCAGCTTGAAAAAGGTCGTGAGCGTCAGTTTGGGAGCCAAGAGCCGGGACCATGCGGCCCGGACCGATCTCTTCGGGGTGCCCATGGAACTCCAGAGGATCGGGGTGGATGGGGACCTGGAGGCGGCGCGAAAGCTTTTGCGGGAACTGGATGGCCATGTGGATGCCATCGGCCTGGGAGGCCTGGATGTCTATCTCTACGTGGCCGGGGAGCAGTACATCATCCAGGACGGATGGCGCCTCATGGAAGAAGTGAAGAAGACGCCGGTGGTGGACGGCAGCCGGGTCAAGGATACGGCGGAGCGGCGGGCCATTCACTGGCTGGCGGAAAAGGGGCCCTTTCCCTTGACGGGGCAACATGTCCTGATGGTGTCCTCCCTGGACCGCTTCGGCATGGCGGAAGAGTTGGCGGCGGTGGGGGCGGACGTCGTCTATGGGGATCTGATGTTCGCCACCGGCGTCCCTTATCCTATCCGCAGCCTGGACGAGCTCAAGGAGATCGCCCGCAAGCTGGCCCGGGAGATCGTGAAGCTTCCCATCCACATGATCTACCCGGTGGGGAAAGCCCAGGAAGAGGAGCCGGTGGAGAAGTTTCCGGAGTTTTACCATGAAGCCCAAGTGATCGCCGGGGACTACCACATGATGAGGCGCTACATGCCCAAAGAGCTTCCCGAAAAGGCCGTCATCACCCAGACTACCACCCAGGCGGACCGGGAGTTCCTGAAGGGCCGGGGGATCCGCTGGCTGGCCACCACCACCCCCATCATCGAGGGGCGCTCCTTTGCCACCAACGTGGTGGAAGCAGCCCTGGTGGCAGCCAAGGGCTGGCATCCTCAAGAGGTGGGCCGGGAGGAGATCGAGGCGGCCCTGGACGAGATCGGGTATCAGCCCACCGTGATAGATTTGGGAGGAGAAGGGAGGCAGGCCCATGGCCACCGCTGAGGAATTGCGCGAAGCTTTGGAGGACTTTGTGGCCCGTTACCAGGAGGAACCCCGACTCAAAGTAATGAACCGGGATTGGGATCGGGTGCTCCATGTGGTTCCCACCGATCTTCCGGAGGGCCGGTTCACCCTCAGGGTGAAAGAAGGGGATGTCCTATTGGAAGATGGAGCCTCAGGAGAGGCCGACATGGTTTTGCGGGCCAAGAGCGATCTTTTGACGGATCTCTTCTTTGGTGACATCTCACCCACGGAACCTTACATGCAAGGGGACCTGCGCATCGAGGCCAGCGAAGAAGATACCATCCGCCTAGATGTGATCACCCTCATGATCTGGGGCGAGTAGATGGAGCTAAAGCGTGTTCTCACCTTAAGGACCATCGTCTCCATGAGCGCCGGGCTGGCCCTGGCCAGCTCCACCTTTGTGGCCATGCTCCAGGTGGCCACTTTCGTGGCGGGGGAGTCGGCCTGGATCGCCATTTTGGTGGCGGGCCTTTTGGCCCTGACCGCTGCCTTTTCTTTCGGCGAGATGAACGGGATGTACCCATCGGCAGCGGCGATTCGGGTTTACTTGAGCAAAGGCTATAACGATACCCTTTCCCTCATCGTGAGCTTTCTTTACATCCTCATCATCCTGGCGGTATTGGGGACCGAAGCCTTCATCCTCTCCCAGGCTCTCGCTTACGCCATCCCTGCGGTGCCGGCCCTTGTCTGGAACATCGCCCTTTTGATCCTGGTGACCCTCCTCAACCTAAGGGGCCTCACCCTGGCCGGGAAGTTTCAGGATGTGGTGACCTATGGGCTGGTTCTCTCCCTGGCGGGGACGTCTATTTTGGCGTTTACCCGCCCGGAGTTTCAGCTGCAGGCGGCCCTGCATCCGGGAAGCTTCGATGGGTTTTTGCAGGCGGTGGCCCTGGGGGTCTTTCTCTACATCGGCTTTGAGTGGGTGACCCCCCTTTCGGAAGAGGTGACCCAGGTGCGCCTGGTGCCCAAGGGGATGATGCTGGCCCTGGGCCTTCTGGGGGTGACCTACGCCCTGACCATCACCGCCTTTACCGGCACCGTAGATAAAGCCCTCCTGGCTTCGGTGCCCATCCCCCAGATCCTCTTTGGCGAAAAGCTCTTGGGTTCCGCCGGGGTCCTCTGGATGCTTCTTTTGAGCCTGGCAGCCACCACCAAGACCTTCAACGCCGGCTTTACG
>JASBVX010000256.1 GCA_029960865.1 Bacillota bacterium
GACCTTCCCTCCCCCGCCTGTCCCGCTGCCGCCTGGTGGTGGTGGGATCCTCCACCGGGGGCCCCCAAACCCTCGTAAAGCTCTTTTCCGGCTTGCCGGGAGATTTTCCGGCCCCGGTGGTGGTGGTGCAGCATATGCCCAGAGGATTCACCGCCTCCCTGGCGGCCCGCCTCGATAGCCTTTCCGCCCTATCCGTGGCGGAAGCCCGGGAAGGGGTGATCCCCCGGCCCGGAGAGGTGTGGGTGGCGCCGGGAGGGCGGCATCTTCTTCTGGGGCCGAAGGGAGAGCTCACCTTTTCCGACGATCCTCCCCTGCATGGGGTGAAACCCGCGGTCGACCTGGCCTTGGAATCGGCGGTGGCGGTCTTTGGCGGCCAGATGGTGGCCGTGATCCTGACAGGGATGGGGATGGACGGGGCCAGGGCGGCCTTAAAGCTTCGCCAAAAAGGCGGCTTTGTCATGGCCCAGAGCGAAGAGAGCTCCATCGTCTACGGCATGCCCCGGGCAGCGGTGGAGCTGGGGGCGGCCCATATCTCCCTGGATGTGGAAGACATGCCGGGAGCCCTTTTGGAGCTTTTGCCCCCAGGAACGGGGTGGGTCCATGGATAGCCCTCCCCAGGGGAACATGGGCTATCGCTACTTGCAGCAAAAGTTCAAAGAGCTGACGGGGATCGATCTTTCGGCCTACAAGGATGCCCAGATGGCCCGGAGGCTGGAAACCTTTTTGCAGAGGGAAAAAGAAGCCAGTTTTTATACCCTGGCCCGCCGGTTGGAGCGGGATGGCGATCTTTTGCAGCGTTTGAAAGATTACCTCCCCATCAACGTGACGGAGTTCTTTCGCAATCCCGATCGGTATCAGAGGCTGCGGGAGAAAGTCATACCGGAACTTAGGCAAAGGTACGGGAAGCTCTTTCTCTGGAGCGCCGGCGCCTCCATCGGGGCGGAAGCCTATTCCCTGGCCATCCTTCTCCTGGAACTGGGGAGGGACGGAAAGGGAACGAACCATCAGATCCTGGGCACCGACATCGATGAAGGGGCCCTTTCCGCGGCGAAAAAGGGGGAGTATCCCCGGGCCCTTTTGAAACACGTGACGGAAGCGCAGCTGGCTTCCTTTTTTGAAGCTTCGGGAAAGGACCTTTTCCGGGTGCGCCGGGACGTGAAGCGGCTGGTGACATACCAGAGGCACGATCTTCTGGCCGACCCTTACCCCAAGGGCGTCCATCTGATCCTTTGCCGCAACGTGGTCATCTATTTTAGCGAAGAGGCGAAAGAAAAAGTCTACCGACAGATGGGAGAATCGTTGGCGGAGGGGGGCTACCTCCTCCTGGGGAGCAGCGAGAGTATCTGGCAGCCCCAGCGCTTTGGCCTGCAGCTGGTGGAACCCTTTCTTTATCAAAAAAAGATGCCCTGAAGCCCCGGCAGAAGGTTGCCATCCCGTAGGGCTATAATGGCCCTGGAGGGAGGGCGCCTAAGGTTCGGCCGGAAGAGGGGCCAAAGCGCAAGAAGGCGACATTCAAGATAGGAGGTAGCGCAGCGGATGGAAGCCTATATTGCAGAACTTCTTGGTACCCTGGTCCTGGTTCTTCTCGGTGACGGCGTCGTGGCCAACGTCCTCTTGAACCGCACCAAAGGTCAAAATTCAGGCTGGATCGTCA
>JASBVX010000257.1 GCA_029960865.1 Bacillota bacterium
GGAAAGATCATCGCATCAACATTATCGACACGCCCGGGCACGTGGACTTCACCGTAGAGGTGGAGCGCTCCCTGCGGGTGCTGGACGGTGTGATCGCGGTCTTTTCCGCCAAAGAGGGGGTGGAACCCCAGTCGGAGACGGTCTGGCGGCAGGCCGACCGGTACCATGTGCCTCGCCTCGCCTACGTCAACAAAATGGATATCATCGGAGCCGATTTCTTCGGGGTGGTGAACCAGCTCAGGGAACGGCTGCGGGCCAACGCCGTCCCCATCCAGATACCCATCGGGGCCGAGGATCAGTTCCGGGGCATGGTGGATCTGGTGACGCGGAAAGCCATCATCTACTCCGATGACCTGGGGACCCACCTTCAGGAGGCGGAAATCCCGTCAGATCTGGTGGATCTGGTGGAGGAATACCGGGAAAAGCTGGTGGAAGCCGCTGCCGAGCAAGATGACGAGCTGATGGAGAAATACCTGGAGGGACAGTCCCTCTCGGAGGAAGACATTCGGCGGGGTCTGCGCAAGGGAACCATCGCCCTTAAGCTGGTCCCGGTCCTTTGCGGGTCTTCCTATCGCAACAAGGGCGTGCAGCCCCTTTTGGATGCGGTGGTGTATTACCTGCCCTCGCCTTTGGACATCCCGGCCATCGAAGGGACTCACCCTGATACAGGCGAGGCCCTGGAGCGGAAGGTATCCGACGAGGAGCCTTTCTCGGCCTTGGCCTTCAAAATCATGACCGATCCGTATGTCGGGAAGCTGACCTTTTTCCGCGTGTACTCCGGTGTCTTGAAGGCGGGCTCATACGTGTACAACGCCAACAAGGAGAAGCGGGAAAGGGTGGGCCGCATCCTTTTGATGCATGCCAACCACAGGGAGGACGTGGCGGAGGTGGCCACCGGCGACATCGCCGCCGCCGTGGGGCTGAAGGTCACCACCACCGGGGATACCTTGTGCGATGAACAGCACCCCATCCTGCTGGAAGCGATGGACTTCCCGGAGCCGGTGATCGATGTGGCCATCGAGCCCAAGACCAAGGCCGACATGGACAAGATGGGAGAAGCCCTGGCCAAGCTCTCTGAAGAGGACCCCACCTTCCGGATGAGGACCGATCAGGAGACGGGCCAGACCATCATCGCCGGGATGGGAGAGCTCCACCTGGAGGTCATCGTGGATCGCCTCCTGCGAGAGTTCAAGGTGCAGGCCAACGTGGGCAAACCCCAGGTGGCCTACAAGGAGACCATCCGCGAGAAGGCCCAAGGGGAAGGGCGCTATATCCGTCAGACCGGCGGCCATGGCCAGTACGGCCACTGCTGGCTGGAAGTGGAGCCCTTGGAGCAGGGGAAGGGCTTCGAGTTTATCAACAAGATTGTGGGTGGCGTCATCCCGCGGCAGTTCATTCCCGCCATCGAAGCGGGCGTGAAAGAAGCCATGGAAAGCGGTGTGGTGGCGGGCTATCCCATGATGGACATTCGGGCTACCGTCTACGATGGCTCTTACCACGATGTGGACTCTTCGGAGATGGCCTTCAAGATCGCCGGCTCCATGGCCTTCAAAGCGGCCGTGCAAAAGGCCAGCCCCCTGATCCTAGAGCCCTACATGAAAGTGGAAGTGGTGGTACCCGAGGATTACATGGGCGATGTCATCGGGGATC
>JASBVX010000258.1 GCA_029960865.1 Bacillota bacterium
TCGGCGAGGCCTACGGGACCCTCATCGACGGGGTGCGCCTCCTCTCCCGGGCTGTCTTCGTGGTAGACAAGAACGACCGCCTGGTCTACGTGGAGTATGTCCCCGCCGCCGCGGAGGAACCCAACTACGAAAAAACCCTGGAGGCGGCAAAGAAGGCATGACGGATCTCATCATCCAGGAGGTAGGGCCCAGGGACGGGCTGCAAAATGAGTCCGCCCTTTTGACCCTTCCGCAAAAGCTGGAGCTCATCCGGCGCCTCACGGCCGCGGGCATCCGGCGCCTGGAGGCGGGAAGTTTCGTCCATCCCAAGGCGGTTCCCGCCATGGCGGAAAGCGAGGAAGTCTTCGCCCAGCTCCTTAAAGAAGATCCAGAACCGGCGGTGACGTATAGCGCCCTCGCCCTCAACGCCAAGGGGTTTGAGCGGGCCCTCGCCGCCGGTGCGAGGGAAATCCACTTTTCCTTCGGCGTTACCTCTTCCTTCAACCGGCAAAACCAGCGGGCCGAACCGGAAGAAAGCTTCGCCACTTTCCTTTCCCTCCTTCCCCAGGCCAGGGAAAAGGGCATCCGCACCACCCTCACCCTCTCCGTTTCCTGGGGCTGCCCCTTTGAAGGGTGGGTAGACCCCGGCCGGGTCCTGTCCTTTGTGGAGCGGGCCGGGAGAGCCGGTTTTCCCGAGATCGTCCTGGCCGATACCATCGGCGTGGCGGTCCCCTCCCAGGTGAGGCGCCTGACGGAAGAAGCCAGGAAGGCAGCGCCCCAGGCCATCATCGGCGGCCACTTCCACAACACCCGCAACACGGGGATCGCCAACGCCTACGCGGCCCTGGAAGGAGGCGCCCGGGTCCTGGATGCCTCCATCGGGGGTCTGGGAGGCTGCCCCTTCGCTCCTGGCGCCACCGGTAACATCGCCACGGAAGATCTGGTGTATATGGTAGAGGGGATGGGCATTTCCACCGGCATCCACCTGGAAGAACTCATCGAGGTGGCGAAGTGGTTACAGGACGTCCTGGGTCATCCGCTGGAAAGCAGCCTCTTGCGGGCGGGACCTTTCCGCCCCAGAGGGGCCATCGCCTAAAAGGGCCTTTCAAGGCAGCCCTGGTCCTGACCCTTCTCCTCCTCCTGGGAGGGAGCCAGCCCGTGCAGAGCCAGTCCTCCAAGCCCTTTCTCCTCTTTAAGGACTTCTCCCGCGGGCAGCTGGAGGCCCTCACCCTCACGCCCAAGGGAACCCTCACCCTGGATCCTCAAAGCTGGCAGCCCTGTCCCCGTAATCCCCTCCATCTGAAAGAGCCCTTTTTCTGCGGCCGCTGGACTTCTCCCGTCCTGGAGACAGCCTTTCAGGAAGCCATCGCCTCTTGGGAAGCGGAAACGCCCCCCGGCACCTGGGTGGAGATCCTCCTTCAGGCCAAGACCGGTGAGGGATGGACGGGGTGGTACAGCATGGGCCTCTGGCATGACGGGAGGGGACCTTTCCCCCGCACCTCCCTCCCCGGGGAGGAGGATGCCTTCGGGAAGGTGGAAACCGACACCCTGGTCCTCTCCAAGGAAGCCGATGCCCTTCGCCTCCAGGCCATGCTCTACACCGCCGATCCTTCCGCACGCCCCCTCTTGCGCCAGGTGGCCGTCACCTTCGCGCCGCCCCTCCGCCAGAG
>JASBVX010000021.1 GCA_029960865.1 Bacillota bacterium
GAGGAGGGGAAGGCCTTGGGCGGCATCCACCTCCACGGCGCGCCCTTTGAGGAGGGGCCTGGCTTCTTCCAGGGCGGCTTCCACCAAGGCCCGGGGTTCGTGCCAGTCCACGTTCAGGTGGAGCCGGCCGGCCCGCAGGCGGGTCATGTCCAAAAGGTTGTGGACGAGCCAGTTCAGGTGCTGGGTCTCCGAGAGGGCTTCCTCCAGCTCCCGGCGCTGGGCGGTTCCCTCCGGGAAAGCCTCCCTTTCCTGGAGAAGGCCTGACAGGCGGCTCTGGATGGAGGCCAGGGGTGCCCGCAGGGAACGGGAGATGGAATGAAAGAGGGCTTCCCGCAGCTTATCCCGCTCCTCTTCCATTTGCGCCTCCCGGGCGGCCTCGTGGAGCTGGGCCCTTTCCAAAAGGACGGCGATCTGGGAGGCGAAGGCCTCCAAAAGCCGCCGTTCCACCGGTTTGGGCCCTGGACCTTCCCAGGGGAGGACCAACAGCCCGAAACGGTGGTCGTTGGTCTCCAGAGGGAAGTAGAGGGGGTGCCGCCCTTCTTCCGGAAGGGAAGCCTCGGGAGGGGCTTCACCCCTCAGGAAGGCGAGGCAGCTGTTTTCTTCCTCGGGGGTCAAGGGGTCGCCAAGATACCAGGTGACCCCCGCCCCGCATCCAAGAGGGCGATGCTACCCCGGACGTGGAAGCTGTATTCGATCTGGCGCAGGGCGGTTTTGCTGATTTCGGTGATGCCCCGGGCGGGAGCCAGGCTGCGGGTGAATTCATAAAGGGCCAGGGTCTCGGCTTCCCGCTCCCGCAGGGCCCGTACATGATCCGCCAGGCGTCCCGTGACGTTGCCTACCGCCAGCGCCACGAGAAAAAGGGCCACTGAGGTGATGACGAAGCTCTGGCGGCCGATGGCCAGGGTTCCGGTCGGGGGAACAAAAAAATAGTCAAAGGCGACGATGCTTCCCACTGCCGCCAGAACGGCCGGCCCCTGGCCCCAAAGGAGCCCCGCCAGGACGACGGAGAGGACATAGACCACGGCAACGGCGGAGGGATCATAGGAGGGGAGGACCCACTTCCCAAGGGCCGTCACCGCCACGATGACGGCCAGGGCAGTGAAGTAAGGCAGGATCTTCAATCAGGAGCGGCCACCCATGGGACGGCCGCTTCACCCCCTTCTTGGGATGGATTCACTCCTCTTTGTCCTACTGGGAGGACGAATAGTCAAGGCAATTCGGCAGGGCCTCCCAGCAGCAGGAGTCTTCCCGGGTCCGCCGAATATCGTTCTCCATGAAAGTCCTTTTGTCATGGCTTACCGTCGCGGTGCTTCTGGTCCTTTTGGCCCTTCCCCTAGGCCCGCTCCCGCCCCTGGGTGCCACCTTCAACCCGGGCACCGGTGTGGCGGCGGCTTACGTGGACCTCCCTTCCCAGACCCTGAAGGTGCCGGGGCTGAAAGAACCGGTGGACATCAATTATGACGCCTTCGGCATCCCCCATATCTTTGCGCGGAACGATTGGGATCTCTACCTGGCTCAGGGTTACGTGGTGGCGCGGGACCGGCTGGTGCAGCTGGACCTCATGCGGCGGATGGCGGGGGGGAGCCTGGCGGAAATCCTGGGTCCGGCGGCCCTGGAGAGCGATGTGATCCAGGGAGCCCTGGGGCTGCGGCGGGTGGCGGAGGCCACCGCGGCCCGCATGCAAAAGACCGATCCGGAGATTTATCAGCTGGTGGATGCCTACAGCCAGGGGATCAACGCCTGGATGCGGGAGGCCAGGCGCACCCACCGGCTGCCGCCTTTCTTTCGCCTGTTGCAGTATGAGCCGTATGAATGGTCCACCGTGGATAGTTTCTTAATCCAGCTCCTCATGGCCCAACGGCTGGGCTTCACCACCGTCCCCCTGATCTACGAAGGGGTGTCGGCGGCCCTGGGCCAGGATTTGCTGGAAACCGTAGCAACGCCGGTGCCGGTGACGGCAAGGCTTCCCTTCGTGGCCCAGCAGCCCTACCATCAAGGGCCCTTCCCCCCTGATCCTCTACCTGATGTAGGAACGTACGAAAAGCGCCGCCTGGATCTGGGAACGGGCCCGACTGTGGGGCTGGGGGAGGGGAGACCGGGCATCCCTGGGTCTGGGGCGACGGCGGTGGGGATGGCCCTGGTGGCTCAGATCTGGGAGGGGCTCGCTTTTCGGGAGGGAAACAGCGACAACTGGGCGGTGGCGCCCCAGAAGAGCGCCAGCGGCCATGCCCTTTTGGCAGGGGATCCCCATCTGGGGCTGACCCTTCCCTCCATCTGGTACGAGGTCCAGCTGAAATCGCCCACGGTGGAAGCTTATGGGGTGGGAATCCCCGGTACCCCGGGCATCATCATCGGGCGCACGCCCTACGTGGCCTGGTCGTTGACCAACACCCAAAACCAGCAGGTGTTCTATTATCGGGAGACTTTGGACGGCAGCGGGGAAAAGTACTGGCACCACGGGCAGTATAAACATTTCCAGCATGTGAAGGTGACCATCCCTGTGCGGGGCCAGAAGGAGACAGTCCTGGACATCCGCTGGTCGGTCCATGGGCCGGTCATCAGCGATCTCGGGCCCCAGTACCGGGATCGTTTCCCTTACCCGGAGGGGGATACGATTTCCTTGGCCTACACCGGCAACCTGTACTCCCTGGACGCCAAGGCCCTCTACCTTTTGATGCAGGCCAAGACGGCCGCCGATGTGAAGGAGGCCCTTCGCTGGTGGGGGGCGCCCACCCAGAACTTCGCCTATGCCACGGCCCAGGGGGACATCGGGGTGATTTCGGCGGGGTACTATCCGGTGCTGGGGCCGGATGCGGGGGACCCATGGCGGATCCTGGAGGGCTCGGGGTCCAGCGATTGGATCGGGCTGATCCCCTACGACTACATTCCCCAGACGGAGAACCCTCCGTGGGGTTTCGTGTGGAGCGCCAACCAGCGGAACATGCCCCCCGATTATCCCTATTATGTGGGCGTTTCCGGTCTGGACTGGGATTTCGGCAACCGCTCCCAGACCATCTATGAATTTTTGAGCCGGCCCCGGGCCCTCAACTTCGACGACATGGCCAAACTGCAGCTCTCCCTCTATAACCCCCTCGCCGCCCGCCACAGCCCCTTCCTGGTGCAGCTGGTGCGGCAGGCGCCGGGGGCTTCGGCGGCCCAAAAGGAGGCGGCCGGCATTCTGGAGCGCTGGGATTACCAGATGAGGGCAGTCGAAGCCGGCCCGGCCATCTGGCAGAAATTCTGGGATGCTTACCTTGGGGAGATCTTCTCCCCCTGGTGGCGGTGGGGAGGGTTGAGCGAGCAGCCGGGGTTGGCCTTGCCGGCCAGCTGGCCCCCCTTGATGCAGGCGGCCGATGCCTTGGCTTATGTGGCGGCCCACCCGGAAGAGGAACCCCTGGTGGATCCCCGCCTGAAACTCTGGTTGCGGGATCCCGAGACGGGCCAAGAACGGACGGTCGAGGCACTGATGCTGAAAGCCTTGGGCACAGCCCTCGAAGAATTGGCCAAAGAGCGGCCGGGGGTGGCCCTCAAGGATCTCCAGTGGGGCATGTTCCACACCCGTTCCGTCCCTTCCCTCCTGGAAGCCAAAGCCCTGGGGATTTCCCCTTATCCTGCCGATGGAGGCGGGGGCGTTCCCAACTCCGACAGGGCCAGTTGGCGCCAGGTGGTGGAGATCCCCGCGGGGGGAGGAGGCTGGGCTATGGGCATCTATCCCGGGGGCCAATCGCAGGATCCTGCCAGCCCATACTACAAGGACCAGTTCCCCCTGTGGCAGGTGGGCCGCTATGGACCCCTCCTTTTCCTCCCGGCCTTCGTGGAGGGAGGAACATTGGCGGAAGGCGTGGGCGCAGCGGGGATCCAATCCTCCGGGAGCCCGCTCATCAAGAGCCCCTTTGTGGATGACGGCCACGCCCGGCTGATCCGGGCCGTCCGCATGATACCCTGAGAAAGGAGATGATCCCTTGGGTTCGCCCAGCATGCGCAGTTTTCTCGTGGCCCTTTTGGTGGCGGTGGGCCTTTACTTTGGCTGGTGGTGGGCAGCGGTGCCCGCCGCCCTTTTGGTCCAGCTTCTCGGAGGTCGCCTTTCTCCCTTCTGGCCTTCTTTTTGGGGTACGCTGACGGCATGGGCCCTTTGGTACGCCTACCAGATCGCCTTTCATCGCGGCTGGGGAGAACTGTGGACGGTGGCCGGCCTGGCGGGGTTGCCCTCCTGGGCGGGAGCCGTGTTTGCGGCGCTGCCGGCGGTGCTGGTTTCGCTGGCGGCGGCCCTGACGGCCGTAGGGGTGGCCCAGTTTTTCCCCGCCCGGAAAGGGGTGCCGTCGCAGCCGTCGTGAATCGCTGGAAAGGTCGACTTCCTTGCGCCTGATAGGTCTGACAGGCGGCATCGCCGGGGGGAAGTCCACGGCCGCCAGGATCCTGGCGGGCCTGGGTCTTCCTGTGCTGGATACCGATGAGGTGGTGCATCAGCTCCTGGAGCCGGAGGGGGCCGCTTACCGTCCCGTGGTGGAGGCCTTCGGCCCCGGGATCCTGGATGAAGAAGGCCGCATCCACAGAGGCCGGCTCGGTCAGGTGGTCTTCCGGGATAAGGAGGCCCGGCGCCGCTTGGAATCCATCGTCCATCCCCTGGTGGCAAGGGAAGTCCGCCGCTGGATCCAGGAGCGGGCGCGGGAGGGGCACCGGTGGGGTGTCCTGGAGGTCCCCCTTTTGGTGGAGGCCGGATGGGACCGCTGGGTGGACGAGGTGTGGGTGGTGGATGTGGCGCCGGAGGTCCAGGTGCAGCGTCTGATGAAAGAAAGGGGCCTGTCCCGTGACGAGGCCCTGGCCCGGATCGGAGCGCAAATTTCTCGGGAGGAGCGCCGGGCCCGGGCGACCCGCATCATTGGCAACGAAGGAACGGTTGCCGAACTGGAAGAACGGTTGCGCGAGGCCTGGCAGGAGCTCCAGCGATGAGGCCCCGCTCTTGCGCCTGGACGGCGGGGATCCTTTTGCTTCTTTTGGTCCTCGGATGGGTCTGGGTGTACCAGGGCCTCTACCCATGGCCTTACCGCCAGGAGGTGGAGGCGGCAGCGGCCCAAAGCGGCCTGTCGCCGGCCCTGATCCTGGCGGTGATGCGGACGGAATCAGGGTTTCGCAGGGAGGCCGTCAGCCGCAGCGGAGCGCTAGGCCTGATGCAGCTGATGCCTTCCACGGCAGGGGAGGTGGCCCTGCGCCATGGGTTTCCGACCCCCAGCCAGGCGCAGCTCTTCGCGCCGGAAATCAACATCCTTTTGGGTTCCCTTTACCTGGCGGATCTTTTGGACCGATACGGCGGTTCGCTGGCGGTGGCCCTGGCGGCTTACAACGCGGGGCAACAAAGGGTCCAGGAATGGGTGGAGAGCGGTCTTTGGGACGGGGAATGGGGGACGGCCCAGCAGATCCCTTACGGAGAGACCCGCCGGTTTCTGGAGAAAGTCAGGCGTTCTCTCACCGTGTATCGCTGGCTTTACCGGCTTCCATAGCCTCCCCATTGATTTCTGCGGGCGGCCCATGCTATGATGCCTTCGCGCCGAAGTGGTGGAACTGGCAGACACGCGGTGTTCAGGGCGCCGTGAGCCTCGCGCTCGTGTGGGTTCAAATCCCACCTTCGGCACCAAAGTTCGGCGGAAGTGCTGGAACTGGCAGACAGGCACGTTTGAGGGGCGTGTGGCGAAAGCCGTGTGGGTTCAAGTCCCACCTTCCGCACCAATTTTGAGAGCCCGCCGCAAGGCGGGCTTTTCCATGGGGAAGGAATTCACCCCCCTCCCGACGAATGTTGTGGCCATGAAAACAGTGCTCTCCTGGCTGGCGGCGGGAGTTTTGGTGGCGGTGGCGGCGATTCCGTTGGGACCTCTCCCGGCCCTGGGGCCCACCTTTAACCCGGGGACGGGGGTGGCCGCTTCTTACGCGGGGAATCTGCAGGGAACGTTGCGGCTCCCCGGGCTGGAGGGAGAGGTGACGGTCCAGTATGACGCCTTCGGCGTGCCCCACATCTTTGCAGGCAATCCTCACGACCTCTTTTTCGCCCAAGGCTATGTGGTGGCGCGGGAGCGGCTGGTCCAGATGGACGTGATGCGGCGCCAGGCAGGAGGCCGTCTGGCGGAGATTCTGGGGCCGACGGCCGTCAAGAGCGATGCGGTGGAGCTGGCCCTGGGTCTGCGGCCGGTGGCGGAGGCCACGGCCACCCGCATGGCTCAGGAGGACCCCGAGATTTTTCGACTGGTGGAGGCTTATGCGGCGGGGGTGAACGCCTGGATCCAGGAAGCGCGCCGGACCCATCGGCTGCCTCCTTTTTTTCGCCTGTTGCAGTATGAACCGGAACCGTGGACAGCGGTCGATACCTTCTTGATTCAAGGGGCCTTGCAGCAGAACCTGGCTTTCAGCATCGCGCCTTTGCAGTATGAAGCCTTCGCGCAGGCTTTCGGGCAGGAACCCATGGCGGTACTTCTGCCTCCGGTGCCGGTGACGGCGCGCCTTCCGTTCATGGCGCAGCAGCCGTACCACCAAGGCCCTTTTCCCCAAGAAGCGGTGGCCGATGTCAACATCCTGAAAGAGCGGCGGCTGGATCTTTTGCAGACGGTGCTGGAAGGACGGACTGGGAAGGTGGGGGGTATGCCGTTTCCGGGGGTGGCCGCCACGGTCATGGGGTGG
Source organism: Bacillota bacterium (assembly GCA_029960865.1). GTDB lineage: Bacteria > Bacillota > Sulfobacillia > RBS10-35 > RBS10-35 > RBS10-35. The sequence continues at coordinate 6,667 of JASBVX010000021.1, forward strand.
GTGGATAACCTTGGGGAGCTGGGCATGCCAAGGGAGGGCCACAGCAACAACTGGGCGGTGGCACCTCAGAGGAGCGCCAGCGGCCATGCCCTTTTGGCGGGGGATCCCCATCTGAAGCTGACCCTTCCCGCCATCTGGTTCGAGGTACAGCTGGCGGCTCCCGGACTGGAGGTCTACGGGGTCAGCATCCCCGGGACGCCGGGGGTCATCATCGGGCGCAGCGCGCATGTGGCCTGGTCCTTGACCAACACCACCAACCAGCAGGTCTTCTATTACCGGGAAACGGTGGAGGGGCGCGGCGAGCGGTATTTTCACGAGGGTGAGTGGAAGGACTTTGCCCACTACCGGCCCACCATTCCCGTGCGGGGTGGGGGAGAGGTGCAGCTGGACATCCGCTGGTCGGTCCACGGTCCTGTGGTGAGCGACCTGGGGCCGGACTACGACGACGTCTTTCCCGTGCCTCCCGGCGATGTGATCAGCCTCGCCTACACCGGGAATCTCTATGCCCTGGACATCAAGGCCCTTTACCTTCTGATGCAGGCGCGGAATGCGGCGCAGGTGAAGGAAGCCCTGAACTGGTGGGGCGCCCCTACCCAGAACTTCGCGTACGCCACCGCCGACGGGGATATCGGCATCATTTCAGCCGGCTACTATCCGGTGGTGGATCCCACCAAGGGAGCTCCCTGGAGGGTGCTGGACGGCACGGGCGAGAGCGACTGGCAAGGTCTCATCCCCTACGCCTACATCCCTCAAACCGAGAATCCGCCGTGGGGGTTCGTCTGGAGCGCCAACCAGCGCAACATGCCCGCCGATTACCCCTACTATGTGGGCGTCTCGGGTTTCTGGGTCTTTGGCAGCCGTTCCCAGACCATCTACGAGACTCTGGCGGCCCACGACCGCCTGACGGTAGACGACATGGCCGCTTTGCAGCTGTCTGTATACAACGCGTTGGCGGCCCGCACCGTGCCGGTCCTGGTGGAGACAGTGGCCGGGTCCCCGGGGGCTTCCCCCCAGATGAAGAAGGCGGCCCAGCTCCTCCAGAACTGGAATTTCCGGATGGATCACCAAATGGCGGCACCCGCCCTTTGGCAAGCCTTCATCGATCACTACATCCGGGACATCTTTGGGCCCTGGTGGACCTGGGGCGGTCTGCAGCAGCGTTCCGCGCTGGAGCTGCAGCCCTACTGGTTCTTTCTCCTCCAGGCGGCCGACGCCTTGACCTATGTGGAAGGCCATCCCGAGGACAAGGACCTGGTGGACGAGAGGATCTGGTCGTGGCTAAAGGACCCGCTGACGGGGGAGATGCGGTCGGTCCGGTCCCTCCTTCTCCAGGCTCTTTCCGAGGCGGTGCAGGAGATGGAAAGCCAGCATCCCGGGGTGCCCCTGGAAGAAGTCCAATGGGGATGGTACCATACTCGGTCGGTTCCCTCCCTCCTGGAAGCGAAAGCCCTGGGCATTCCCCCTTATCCGGCCGATGGAGGTCCACGGGTGCCGGGATCGGATCATGCCAGCTGGCGGATGGTAGTGGAGATGCCGCAAGGGGGGCCCGGGTGGGCCATGGGCATTTATCCGGGGGGAGAGTCTGAGGATCCGGCCAGCCCCCACTATAAGGACGAGTTTTCCCTGTGGAGGGCCGGGCTTTATAAACCTCTCTGGCTCCTCCCGGAGCCGGTGGCGCCGGGGACCGACCTGGGGGAAACGTTCCGGGAGAGCGCTTTTGGGCAAAACGCCTACCTTGCTCCCCAGAGCCTGGTGCAAAAGGTGCGCCAGGTAATCCTCCGGCCCTAGAGGCCATTCCGATGGGAGAGGTGGGAGCATGTGGAACTTCATTGGTTTGTGCCCGATGATCCCAGGCTGCAAGAGCAGATCCGTTTCCTTTTGGAGGCTGACCGCCTGAAAGAGGTGGTGCGGCGGAACTACACCACGGCGGGACGGCGGGAAAACAGCGCCGAGCACACGTGGTATGCGGCCCTTTTGGCCTTTTTTCTCGCGGAATATTCCCGGGAGCCCTTGGATGTCCTGAAGGTGCTCTCCTTGCTTCTTCTCCACGATCTGGTGGAGATCGAGGCGGGGGACACCTTTATCTATGATGGGGAGGGGCAAAAAGAGAGGAGAGAGCGGGAAAGGCGGGCGGCGGAGCATCTTTTTTCCTTGCTGCCCCGGGACCAGGAGAATACCCTGTGGGAGCTCTGGCAGGAATTCGAAGAAGGGGATACTCCGGAGGCCCTCTTTGCCCGCGGGATGGATCGGCTGGCCCCCATCCTTTTGAACTTCTGGAACGGAGGGGGGCCGTGGCAGGAAGCAGGTGTGACCAAAGAGGAGGTGTGGGAGAGGGCCATCGTGGTGGAGAACGCTTCGCCCCGCCTGGGCCGGTATGTGCAGGAGCTCCTTCTGGAGGCGGAACGGCGGGGCTACCTGAGGAAGGATCCTGCATCCGGTTGAAAGAACGCGGATGGCCGCTTTCGTTCCGGATGCTGGGGGATCGGCGGCATGGGAAGTACGGTAGGTGGGCCTGGGGGCGTGAGCCGCGGCCATCGGCATCCCTGCGGTGCAGGTGGATGCGGCGCCGACTAAAGAGGACTGGTTGGAGGACCTTCGGATCAGGGACCGGTTCTGGTGCTGGAACTTGGGGGGCTGAAAGGGCGTCTTTTTAAGAGTCAAAGGGGGCTTACCCATTGAAAACCGATAAAAAGCAAGCTATTGCTTTTTGGAGCTGGGTGGTGGCAGGCGTAGGTGTGGTGGCTCTGGCGGTGGCGCTTTTTCTTTTTGTGGAAGGGAAGGCACCCGGGTCGGGCCAAGTGGTGGCGCGGGTGAATGGAGAGGCCATCACTCAAGGGGAATTCTACAAGGAGCTGGTGGCCCAGCAGGGAGCTATGGTGCTGGACCAGATGGTGACAGAGATCCTGGTGCGCCAGGAGGCGAAGAAGCAAGGGGTGAAGGTGTCGGCTCAGGATGTGGATCGGGAAATGAAAGAGATTGCCGATCAGTTCCCGTCGCAGGAACAGTTCCAGCAGACTCTGGCCATGTACGGCTACACGGAGGACTCCCTGCGGAGGAACCTCGAGATCAACTTGATAGTGAAGGCGATACTGGAGCCGCAGGTGGAGGCCACGGACGAGGAGCTGCAGGCCTACTTCCAGGACCAGAAGGAACGCTACGGGGAGCCCGAAAAGGTGCAGGTGCGCCACATCCTGGTGGAGGACGAAGCGACGGCCCAGGCGGTGCGGGAGAAGCTCTTACAAGGAGCCGACTTCGCGGAGCTGGCCAAGGAATACTCCCAGGATCCGGGAAGCTCCGACGCAGGGGGAGAGCTGGGCTGGGTTGTTCGCGGTCAGATGGTGCCCGAGTTTGAAGAAGCGGCTTTTACCTTGCCGGTAGGAGACATCAGCGAGCCCGTGAAATCCCTTTACGGGTGGCACATCGTCCAGGTGGAAGACCACCAGGAGGGTCGGGAAGTCACCTTTGACGAAGTGAAGGATCAAGTGAAGAAAGATTACGTGGCGGATCAGGTGGCCCAGATGTCTGGAGCATGGCTGGAGAGCCTCCGCAGCAGCGCCGTCATCGATGATCCTCAGCACATCCTAGGGAGGTAGGTTGGTTGCACCGCCTCGGGTGGGTGCTTCTGGCCGGCTTTTTCCTCCTTGCCGCGTGCGGCCGCGTTCCCCCTCCGGTGGCCTCGGAGGGGCCTCCTGCCCTTGAGGAGGAGGCTCCTTTGGTGGAGGAGGAGGTGAACCCTTCCCCGGCGCAGGAGGAGGAGGAGACGGCGGGGGCGCTGGCCTATCCTTTCGCCGTGGTGGTGGATAACCTTGCGGCGGCCCGGCCGCAGTCGGGGCTGGAAGGGGCAGCGGTGGTGGTGGAAGGGCTGGCGGAAGGGGGGATTACCCGGTACTTTGCCGTCTTTACCCATGATCCCGGGACCGCCATCGGTCCGGTGCGTTCAGCCCGCATCTATTTCAATCGCCTGGCTCACCTCTGGGGGTTGCCGGTGGCCCATGTCGGAGGCAATAAGGACGCCCTGGAGGATTGGAACCGCTACCCCGCCTATGACATCGACGATATTCGCAGGGGGGGCGGGGCCTTTTACCGCATCCAGGATCGCAAAGCTCCCCATAGCACCTACACCACCGCGGAGCGGGTGCAGAAGGTGTTGGCAGGCCGCTCCCTCCCGCCGGCCCAGCTGGAGTTTTCGCGGGGTCCGCTGCCGGAAGGCGGGGAGCCGGTGGCAGGGGTAGAGCTAAGCTACCGGCAGGCCAAGCAAGTCTACCGGGTGGAGTGGCACTATGAAGAGGGCGAGTGGCGCCGGTATCTCGACGGCAAAAGCGATCGCTCCGCCGACGGGGTCGTCTTGACGGCCGCCAACGTGCTGGTGATGGTGGCGCCGGTGCGGCCGAAGGAGGATCCTTGGACGGCCGGCGCGATCGATATCGACTTCGAACATCCAAGAAAGGCGTGGCTTTTGCGGGAGGGCGTGGTGACGGCCTGCCGGGTAGAGTGGACCGCCAACGGTCTCCGTTTGACCTCGCTCCTCCCCGCTGGGAGCGATCTGCCCCTTTCCCGCGGAAACCTCTGGATCCAGTGGGTGAAGGAGGAAGGAGATGTGGCATGGCTAGACTCCAACGGGTAACGGACCATCTCTGGCGGGTGGGGCTTCCTTCCTATACCCTGCCGCCCCATGGGGTGACCTACTCCTACCTTTGGGGAAAGAACCGTTTGGCCCTCCTGGATGTGGGGAGCCTCCCTGGGGAGGGCCATCTCCTTTTGGAAGCGGTGGTGGAACTGGGATGGCCAGTGGAAACCATTTTTTTGAGCCATCATCATCCCGATCACGTGGCAGGGCTG